>CAZDTB010000305.1:0-5870 GCA_964508075.1 uncultured Planctomycetales bacterium | reverse complement strand
TTATGCCACAGAAGACGACCTTTATCTACTACCCCTGTGAGAAATGCGGGTTAGGCCCGAGGATCCGCAGCTCGTGCGGCCCGGCGTTGGCGAGCATGGCCTGCTCGATCGTCCGCCCGTCACGCTGCTTGATGTCGGAGAGCCCGGCCGTGATGACCGCGACCCCGCGCGTCCCGCGCTCACCGAGCTGAGTGATCAGGCCCGGGACGGCCTTCGGCCCCGTGCAGATCACCGCCAGATCAGGCGTGACCGGCAGGCTGGCGACATCCGGGTAAGCGAGCACGCCGGCCACCGCCTGGTACTTCGGGTTCACCGGCATGATCGGTCCGGTAAACCCGGACTTCAGCAGGTTGCGCATGACCACGCCGCCGACACTCCGCGGGCTGTTCGAAGCGCCGATCACGGCGACCGAGGCGGGTTTGAACAGCGAGTCGAGGTGACGCACGCTCATGGGTCAAGCTCCGTTCGTGACGCCGCCAGTGTAGGTGGCGCGACCAAGCCTGCCAACCGGTGTAGCAGGACGGCGACCGCCGCGGCATCAGGCTCAGCGGGAGCTTCGCCCTCCCACGATCGCGACCGCGTCAATCTCCAACTCGAACAAGAGTTCGTCGCGACAGACCGTGCTTCGCGCACACACGACCGGCAGCGGCCCGATCCCCCGGTCCGCGCATCGGCGCCGAAAGGCCGGGACGTCATCGGCCCGCTTGAAGTACGCCACCGCCCGCGTGACGTCCGCCCAACCCATGCCGCGCGACTGCAGGATCTCCGCGGTGACGTCCATCGTGAGTCCGATCTGCGCATCCACGTCGCCAATATGGGCCGTTTCTCCGTCCGCTGTGATGCTCGCCGTCCCGGAAACGAACAACCGCCGACAGTCGGGCATCACCAGCTCGACGGCGCGGCTGAACGAGCTGCCGTAGTCCATCGCCGGCTGTTGCAGGGGCGAGGAGGTCGCCGCGGCACGCACATCGTCACTCTTGCCCCGCACCGCGAGCAATCCGCCGATCAGCGCGGCGCCAAAGGCGTTTCGCGCTCCTACGCCCGTGCTGGCCGGCAGTATGCCGTCGTAAGCCCGCTGCTGCCTGAAAAACGCGTCGCGCACACGGTTGAAATCCCGATACCAGGACAGGATCGCGTCATTGAAGAACCAGGTGCGCAGCACGTCGGAGAAGTCCATGCCGGCGTTGCGCAAGGTCGCTTCCATCTGCTCGAAAACGTCACGGGCCTGCTGTTCGCGCGGCTCGGCAGAATCGGCCGGCGCAAGCCCGCTCAGTCTACAGTAGCGGGCATGGTCGTCCTCGAACACGCTCCCCACAATCCGGCCGTCCAGCTCGAGCGGCTCGACCGGAACCCGTGTCACCGCCCAGACGTGCACGCCGCCGATCCCCCGCGCCGCCTGAGATCCCCCCTCAATCCACGTCACCGGATAGGAGATCCCCCCAAAGGCCTCCGACAGCATCCGCGTTTCGTCGCCGCCCGGCGAATCTCCAAATACATCCAGTGAAACGATGCGGGCCTGACTGTCACGCAGCACATCGGCGACCGCGCGGCGTACCGCTTCCCAGGACTTGCCGTCCTCCGGCACCCCGGTGATGAACAGCTCGCGGTGCGACGGTCGCGTCAGAATGCGCACCTGCATCCCGGGCCGCACCTGCTGCTCCAACCCCGGTTGCGGCGTATCACGCTCGGGTGGCATGCGTTATCCCGGAGAATAATCAGGTGTCGCGGGGCGTTACGGGGTGCCCCGCTCGTATCGCTCAATCCGTTCCGTGATTTCCTTCGCCACGTCGCTCTCCCCCGCGGCCTCGGCCAGCCGCAGCGCCCGCTCGGCGACTGAAACCGCGTCGGCAAACTCGCCCGTCTCCGCGAGGGCCCACGCCAGGTCCTGAAGAATCTCCACGCTGTTCGGCTTCAGCCGGGCCGCCAGCGAGAGATGTCCGAGCCCTTCGGCCGCCTGGCCCTGCCGACACATCACTGCTCCGAGGCGGTGCTGTGCCGTGGCGTAGCCGGGCTCGAGCTGCACCGCCAGCGACAGATGCTCGAGCGCCTCGTCGGCCTTCCCCTGCCGAGCCAACACCTCGCCCAGGCAATAGCGCGCCGTAGAGTCCTTTGGATCAATCCGCACCGCCAGCGAGAGTTGCTCGGCCGCCTCCGCCAACCTCCCTTGCCGCATCAGCAATTCACCCAGGCTGCACCGCGCGCCGACGTCCGCCGGATCCAGCCGAATCGCCTCGGACAGATGGATCGCCCCCGCGTCGAACCTTCCGCGCGCACACAGCAAAGCTCCCAGGGTGCTGTGCGCGTCGGCCAGATCCGGCTTGATCGCGACCGCAGCGAAGTAGTGCTCGATCGCCTCATCGACCCGGCCTTGGTGGAAGAGCAGTCGGGCCAGGTTGTAGTGGGCGCTGTAGTTCTGCGAATCCAGACGGATCGCCTCCGAGAGATGGAAGGCCCCCTCGACTGGCATTCCTTCGTTGACCAACAGGCCGCCCAGGTTGCTGTGTGCGATGGCGTTCTTCGGATTCAGCTCAAGCGCCTTCTTGTATTCCCGCATCGCGCCTTGCACATCGTGTCCCCGGAAGAGAAACGCATCGCCCGCCCGTACGAAGGAAACGTCGTCCAGAAATGCCTCGCGGATGCGCGTCAGCGCCGTTGTCTCGATGTTGACGAACTCCGGGATGTTCGCCGCCCGGTCGGGCGACGTGAAGTTCGCCAGCAGCACCGCCGGGCTGCTGTTGCCCTCGTCGTCGATGTGCGTCAGAAAAAGCTGCGTATACGGCGTGTTCGCCTTGGACGAGAACACCAGCCACCTGCTGTTGGGCGACCAACTGTGCCAGGAGTTCATCCGCGGCGTGTTGCCGCGCAGCCGGCGGGGCTCGTCGCCCTCGGCCGGCATGATGTAGAGCTCGCTGTCCGGCTGGAGCAGCATGTAGCTCCGGGCCTTGCAGAAGACGATCCACTTGCCGTCGGGCGAGTACTTCGCGAAGTAGTTGCTTACGCCGTTGTTCGACGCGCCCGGCAGCGGCTCAGGCACGCCGCCCCGACCGTCGTTGAACGGGATGCGGTACAGGTCGAAGAGGAACTGCTTGCCCTCTTCGAGAAACTCCTCGCATTCCTGCTTGGTCAACAGCACGTTGCCCTCATCCCGGCGGAGCTGGTAGGCCTTGCTCCGGGCAAACACGATGTACTTGCCGTCCGGGCTCCAAGTAGGGTTGCTCTGAACGTAGTTGGGGTCATCAGCACCGGGCAGCGCCGAGAACTCGCCCGTCTCCTGCGAGTAAACCGCCAGAATCCCGCGGATCGGGAAGAAAAGCTGCGAGAAAGCCAGCTCGGGCGTCGCCACGAAGACCGAGCGGTCCTTCACCGTGCTGATCGCATGTTTGCCGTCGGGGGACACCTGCGAGAGCAGTCCGAACGTGTATTCGCCCTCGACCCGGCGAAAATCGCTCCATGTGATGATGTCACGCGGCGCAAGCACGACCTCCTCCTTCACCGGCGTGAACGCGTAGGAGCCCTTGTCGTTGGCGTAGTCCACGTCCATGCCCAGCATCCGGCCGTCCGCCGAGAACGAATGACAGTTGCCGCAGACCGGCAGGTTCTCCAGCACGATCGGCGGGCGCTGTGCCGACGAGACCGGGCCAAGTCGCCAACGGATCCGCGAGGGATCTGTGACGGCCTCAATGAACGGCAGGTTGACTTCGCGGTAGAAGATCGGCGCCCCGACCTCATCTTTCGACGTGCTGATCGCGATTCGTGCCCCCGACAGAATCTTCCGCGGTTCGGTCTGGTTGACACCAAGAATGGCAACCTGTGCCGCCTGCTCCAGCGACCGCTGCTTGATCGCCTCCCATTCGCGGACCGGCGGCGCCCATTCCTTCTCGTGCGTCAGAAAACTGACGGGTCCCTGTTCGTCAGCAAACTCGATCGTCACCAGCCACGTGTCAGACGCGGCGTTGCCATCCTCCCAGCGAAACGTCGGCGGCACGATCTCCGGCGGAAAGAGCGTCTCGTCGAGCGGGTATGCGATTGTCAGCCCGCCGTACTCGGCCTCGGTCCGATAACTCGCAAGAATCTCGTCAATCACGCTCGACCCGCGGCCGCACCCGCTCGGCAATACGGCAAGCAGTCCCACAGCTACCACACTCCCCGTCGTCGCGAGCACAAACTGGAATCGTCGCTTCATCATCGATCTCATTGCCTGACCATCTTGGCGCACGTCCGCGCCTTTGACCGGCTAGCGTAGCCAATCTGCCGCCCGGATGGAAATGTCCCTCCAAGGAACTGGCGCCAAACAGAGCCCTGAGCGCGAGCGAGGGGACCTTCCAAAGACCCCTGAGCGCCAGCGAGGGGTCGTAGCGGCCGACGGCTCGTCGGCCGGAGTCAGAGCCCTGAGCGCCAGCGAGGGGTTTTTTCGCGCCCAGAGCACCAAGCCGACCGACCCCTCGCTCGCGCTCAGGGCTCTGATAGGCCAGCCCCGCGCTGACGCTTGGGGCTCTGATCGGTGGGCGCCCCCGCCCCCTGCTCCCTTCCAACAGTTTTTTCACGCCTTTTCGTGCGAACTGCCGACGCGCCTGGCGCATTGCTGGTGTGCTCCGGCAAGTCGTGCCGTTCGTGAACCGGCAGCACGGACGCGATCGCCGGAGGTGCGTCGGCTGTGGACTCTTCACTTGTCTGCCGTAGGAGGAAATCACATGTTTCGCCCTGCAAGAATGATTGAGCTTCTTGTGATTGTGAGTGTGATCGGGATCTCGGCCGGCGCGGCGTTCGGTCAGACAACATGGTATGTGGACTGCAACTCTCCCTGTCCCGGCGACGGCTCGATGGGGAACCCGTTCTGCCACATTCAGGACGCGATCGACGCGGCCGTGGACGGGGATACGGTGCTGGTCGCCGACGGTGTTTACACCGGCCCCGACAACAAGAACCTCGATTTCAGCAGGGGTTTGCCCGAGGAAGATACGCGCGCCATTACGGTGCGTAGCGAGAACGGCCCCGACAGCTCCACCATCGACTGCGACGGTGAAGGCCGCGGCTTCTATTTCCACACTGGTGAAACCGACACGTCGGTGGTGGCTGGGTTCACGATTACGCGCGGGAATGCCGCTATGTACGGGGGAGGCATGTTGTGTGAAGGCAGTAGCCCAACGGTGATCAACTGCATATTCCGCGAGAATTCAGCGGGCTTTGGGGCTGGGATGGCAAATGGCTATGCCAGCAGCCCAATCGTGGTCAACTGCCTGTTCGTCGGAAACACGGTGGTCGGTCATGGCGGCGGCATGGCCAACTATTACGACAGCAACCCCGCCGTGACCAACTGCACGTTTACCGCGAACGTCGGCAGTACTCAAGCCGATGGCGCGATGGCAAACTTCGATGCCAACCCGGCTTTGACTAACTGCATCTTCTGGGGCGATCTGTGCACGAGCTGTCCGGAGCCGGGCGAGATAGCCAATGAAGGTACCTCCACTCCGATCGTCACCTACTCCTGCATCGAAGGCGGCTACCCCGGCGGGGGCAACATCGACGAGTATCCTCTCTTCGTCGACCCCGGATACTGGGATGACAACGGGACGCCGGACGACCCTAGCGACGATTTCTGGGTCAATGGGGATTACCACCTCTTGGACGGCTCACCCTGCATCGACGCGGGTAACAACACGGCAGTTCCGCCCGACGTCGCCGACCTGGACGGCGATGGAGACACGGGCGAACGGACACCACTGGACCTAGACGGCAACCCGCGCTTCGTGGACGACCCGGCGACGCCGGACACGGGGGTTCCGGATCCCCCGGACTATCCAGCCGTCGTTGACATGGGAGCGTACGAGTACCCCTTCGCTGACTGCAATGGCAACGGCATCCCCGATGAT
>CAZDTB010000304.1:0-5879 GCA_964508075.1 uncultured Planctomycetales bacterium | reverse complement strand
CGATACTGGCTTGATCTCCCGGACAAGGACTCGAACCTTGAACCTGGCGGTTAATCCGCCTTCGGCGGACTCGCTCTAGCGAGGTGCGCGCACAGCCAAGCGCGGCCGATCTCCGACTTGAGCGATTTCTCTCGCCGCATCGCGGGCGGCTGCGCGCCGAAGCCACCCGAGTGACCCGGGCGAGCAGCGCAGTTTACAGTCGACGTTTCACTGTCCGCACCTGAGAACCGCCCATCCCACCGCCACGTGAGGGAGAGAGCATACATTGAGCCGGAGCTGCATCATCTTCACCGTGCATCATCGTCGCGCTGTCTTGGCTGTCAGCCGACCTGCGCAGAATTCGCGTCCAGCGTTTATCGAGCCAATTCCACCACATCTCCGGATGCTCGTGCAGATGCTGGTCCATTGTTTTCGCGAATGCCAGCATCGCCTGATGGGCGTGGTGCTGCCGGTCTCCGCGACGCGAAACCTCCATCGGCTCGCCGAAGCGCACGTGGTACTGCCCGTCGTGAAAGAACCAGGTTGAAACAACCGTCGGCGATCCCGTCCGCATCGCCATGATCATGACGCCCGTTGGGAAGTAGACGGTACGATTCCAAATCGTAACCGGCACACCTTGGTTGGCCTTGCGCGGCAGATCGGGCGTGACGTACAGGGCGCGCCGTTTCCGGAGCACACTCATGGCGACGTTCAGCCGCTCGGCCGGGGATCCGTTCGCCGGCGGGAACACGAGCTCGCCGCCGCCGACCTGCCGCATCGGCACGTTCAACGCATGCTTGCTCGGATCGGGCGAGTGTCGCAGATAGATGCTGCACGGTACGTGTTCCGCAAGCACGCGCGGGAAGACGGGGTAACCACAGAGATGCGCTGACAGCACGAGCACGCCGTGCCCAGCGTCGTGCGCTCGATGGAGGTTGCTCAACGATTCATCAAAGCGAAAGCGCTCTCCGACGCCGGAATCCGGGTAGCCCGCACGCAAGATCTGCATCAGGAATTCCATTTGATCGCCGGCACGCTCGAGGTGTTCGTTCTCGAGTCCCTCGCGATAGACACCTGCCCGGCGCATATTACTCACGATTCGATTTCTCAGTGGCAGCGCAACGCGTAAGGCCGAGTGCCACAGTCGTCGCAGGCGTTTGACGCCGTGCCGATCTGTACGCCGGGCCAGGAACGCGCCGATCCGAAGCAGGCTGATCGTCACGAACTTGCGTAGAGGCCGGCCGGCAAGCCACAAGCCGATGATCACACTCAAGCCAACCAGCCAGCTCGGGATTGTGGGCACCAGCACGAGGATCGCTGTCGTGAACAGGCCGACCGCGCGCAACGCCCCGAGCAGTCTCTCACCCCACTTACGCCTTCCCACGAACTCACGTACAGAAATAAGTGCGGCGCCGCCAAGTAGGATCGCTAGCATAACGCCGGCGATGATCCGAGCGGACAACGCGATGCCTGGCTGTGCAAGCATTCTACCCACCGACAATCAGTTCTGCTTGGCCGCGCTGCTATTCCACGCCATCCTCGCACTCAGCTTCGAAGCGCGGTCACACGTGCTCAACGTGGAAGTCGCGCCGTTCGATGGTGAACGGCGATGCTTGGCCAAGCTGGCAATAGACGCAACTCCGGCTGCAGGTCTTGAACGGAATCGCATCGATGCCCAGTGATCGCCCCAGTCCGCGTGAGGGTACGGGGCCGAATGCGCATTTCATCAATCGTCCTCCAACCGCTCGTCGTCGCCAGACACTGACGGGCGCGCTCTGCGTGGCCCAGCACGTTCGCCGCCACGATGGGCATGATCCGACCGGCCGTGTGAAACCGGGCATGCGTTTGACAACGTGACCGCCATAACTACCTCGCCCTCGTCCATGGCGCGGTGAAGCGCTTCACGAAGTCCTCCAAACACTTCGTCGATGTCTCCGGTGATCACGGTGCTCATGCTTCCCGGTACGATCCACAGACCATGCGCATGGAAGATCTCCAAGGCGCCGTCGATGGCAGACGAAAGGTGCGGCTGACGCAGGGGATAGAGGCTGATCTGTGCAGAGATACCGGTCATGGATGGGTCCCTTGGCCGTCTTCCTTCAGATGCAGGGCTTGGGCGGCATAGCCTCCCCAGGGTAGTGGCTGAGTGCCTAGTGCCGGCATGGTCGACTGCGTTGTCCGCCAGGGCACGGAGTGCACGCGCCGGCGCGCGGCCTGCCGCGCCAGTCGCGCCAGCTCTTTTGGAGAGAAAAGTCTGGCCGACTGCCACGCGCGATCAGACGAGGCCCGTCGACGCAGCCCGAATAGGCTGCGACGATTCAGAACACCCAGCACTAGTCCCTGTCGCGCAACTCGAACCGCTTCAGCCAGAGCACGCAGCGGGTCAGATACGAATTCCAGCGTGGTTATAAGGAATGCCAAGTCAAACGCGCGCGCCGGAAAGGGCAGCATCAAGGCGTCACCCAGGACACATGCTGAGCTGCCGCGGCGCCGGGCCTCCGCCAGCATGGCCGGCGATGTGTCAAGTCCCGTCATATGCAGGCCTCGCTCTGCCAACCAGCGCGTGAAATGCCCCGTGCCGCAGCCAACCTCCAATGCCGATCCAGCGCCCTCAAAATCCGCCAGCAGTTCCGAGAGCAACGCTTTCTCCAACCGATCGGCTCGACGCCCAGTTCCAACGTACCAGTCTTCGTATCGCGCTGCGACGGCCGGATCGTCGAAGGGGTTGACTGCGTCGCGCATTTCAAAGCTCGTTGATCGCTTCACGCAGCGTACGACCCAGTATCGCACGACGCGCCGGCCGCCTCACAGACGACCGCGCTCCGAAACTCCGGGCCTTTGGTGCCAGCACTTCGGCGTTCGGCTCGACAATCTGCACGGCCGGCATGGAAAGGTTCAGCGCATGCCGACGTTGCAACGCTGCGATCGCATCCGGTGTCTCCGCGGCGAGCGCGGCTACGATTAGCTCGGGGAGTCGTAGCACAACGGGCTGTAAAGCGTTTTCCGTGTCCGACATCGTCTACCTCTGACAGATGGCTTGCTCAGCTTCTGCGTCGGGTCGTCATGCAACCTTAGGCTTGCGACTTTGGCGCCTACATTGAGTCCGCGCTGATTCCAGCCAGCCGTCGCAAACCGTCCACGAGCATCTCGACATCTGTATCCTCAGAAAGATCCACCGCCGTTTCAGCGCCGGTGTGGCACCCGCCACCGCGGCGAATCTGATCGCCGATTTCAGTCCGTCCAATCGCCGTCAAGATCGTGAGCCGGGCTTGGTGCACCGGGCCGGTGGACGGATCGGTCACCGTCAGCAGCGACCGCAGTCGCACGCCGATCCCACGCTTCTCCCGGCGCAGGTCTTCCCCGGCCTCGAGTGCGGCGATCAGGTCAGCGAGAATCTGACGGGCAAGTGCAGGAGTTTTGGACATAGCTAACGCGGTTTTGCGTGCGTCGGCGCACGAGTACCTGATCGTTCCTCGGCTGCTTCGCCGTTCTGGTCGTTACCCAAAGAACGCTTCCATTCTATCGAACGCCTTGTTTATCTCCTCTTCCGGGACACAGAAGGACAGCCGCAAGTGACCCTCGCCGGTCGGCCCAAAGGCGATCCCGGGTGTTGCTGATACTCTGGCCTGCTTGAGGAGCCTCTTGCAGAAGGTGGCGGAGTCCTTGCCCTCCTCCAACAGTATTCGGGGAAACATGAGATATGAACCGTGTGGCTTCTGATACTCGAACACCGAATCCATCGTGTCGAGTCGGGCGCACATGAGATCCCGCATGGCCCGGTAGTGATCCCTGAACCGCGCGACACAGTCCTGAGCGCCTTGCAGCGCAGCCAGCGCAGCATATTGCGAGACGACCGGCGCGCAAATCGCAAACGGAATATGCGCCTTCGTGATCTGCGGAATGAGTTCCTCATCCGCGTGCAGATAGCCGATCCGCCACCCAGTCATGGCGTAGGTCTTGGTAAAGGTATAACAGCTCACGGCATGCTTCCGCATCTCGGGAATAGACGCGATGCTGAAATGTTCATGGCCGTCATAGGTGAAGTACTCGTACGCCTCGTCCGTAATAACCGTCAGGTCATTGTCCAGTGCAACCTTGGCCAATTCACGAAGCTGCTGTTTGCTGAAGACGGTGCCGGTTGGATTGCTAGGCGAAGAGTACATGATCGCTTTCGTGCGGCGTGTGATGGCGTTCTTGATACCCTCGATATCCAGCACAAATCCCTCTTGTTCTATTGCAGGCACAAGCACGGGTTTCCCGGAAGCGATGACGACCTGGCGAATGTGCGTCGAATAGGTGGGAGTCGACAGGATGACCTCGTCTCCGGGATCAACCACGGCCATGACCGCGGCGGCCAAGCCTTCAATAGCACCTACGGTGACCATTATCTGAGAAGGGTTCGCATCTACGTTGTTGTCACGCTTGAGCTTCGCGACAATCTCCTGACGCAAGGCCGGTAGACCGGAGTTCTCGGAGTATCCGCCGACGAGGCCGTCGCTGATTGCGGAAATCGCGGCTTGCTTGATATGCTCCGGCGTGTCGGACGTCGGTTTTGCCCAGGACAGAAACGCGACGTCTTCCACTTCTTTCGATAACCGGGTCATCTCGTGAATGGCGGACTTGCTGATATCCATGACCCGGCGGGATGTCCTCCGTCGTATCGTCATTCGGTTCTCTCCTTTCCTACGAGGGCCACGGCCCACGGGCTCCGCAGGACGGCTATGCTTCAGGCGGGCCGGTGCCGACGGCGGGTATTCTCACGTTGACCTTGACCACGTTGGGCAGGAAGTCGCGCGTACCACCGTCTCGAGCAACCGTGCGCAGCAGTCCCTCGACGTTGGTGACTACTACCCCGGCCAAGAGCGTAGCCCGTCGAGGCAACTTGGTGAAGACCTCGGGCACGAGCGGCGTCGAGGGGCCCAGCAAGACGACCTCGCGGCAACCTGCTGCAGCCGCGAGAAGTGCGTCGATCGTGCCGTTCAGCAGGGTCGTGGCCGTGATAATCGCAACTGAGCACTGGGGCAGTAGCTCGTGAGCCTGATTCTCAGGGAGAAGCTCGGGCGTCCAGCGTTGACCGCGCTCAAAGATCAACAGCCGCCGAACGCGCCGACGGATCGGCTCAACCAAGGGGCTGAAGCAGCCGATCATGCCGACCTGGTCACCGGGTCTCAGCTCGAGTACTTCGAGCAGATCGCCCTCGGTGGTCCCCGCGTCGCGACGTTCGCTCCATTGATGAGGCCGGTTGGCCAGGGCATTGGCCGTGGCCAGACCGACGGCAGACCTGGTTGGCGACGCTAGCGTCGCCAGCACGTCTGCGGCCGGCGTTCCTGGAGGTGGCAACGAGTGCACGATACCCTGTGACGGTTCGCCGCAAACGTCGGGGCAGAGGTTGGCGACGCCCGTCGTATCATCATCGAGCGTGACGGCACAAAACCGCGCGCCCGCGACGGTCTGCCGGATTGCTCGCTCGCCTGCCACGGCCATCAGCTGGCTGCTGAGCATTTCGACCACCGGTCGCGCGTTCGCATGGGCAGCAGCGCGATGTTGGGGATTGGTGCTCATGGTCATTGCTCCGCCGCAAGAAGACCGGGAAGCGCGCCGATGGAGCTGGAGCGGTTGGAAAAACTCGAAATCAGAGTGATCTGGGCCGTGAGCCCACGACCGCGACATGCATCACGGCACCTCACTGCGCACTGGGACTCCAATCATCACCGCTAGGAGGTGATCACGATGCGCGCCAAACGTGGCGAAGCAGGGCGATTCACCGTAAGACATTTTATCACAAGAGGTTGCGATCGCTGGCGAAAGGACTAAGCGGAGTCCGCCACGTGCACATCGCCAGTATGACCAGCGATCGGCATTGCATTATGCAATACTAAGAGCCGCTATCAAAACCCCTC
>CAZDTB010000303.1:0-5891 GCA_964508075.1 uncultured Planctomycetales bacterium | reverse complement strand
GCAAGGCTCACAGCCCAAGCTAACCAAGCTCGCAGCACACCGTTTCCACCCGAAAGGAACAACCTCTACCGGCAACGGAACCCTGCTGCCCAGACATGACACCATCTTCGAGTCATCCACCACTATCAATTCGCAGTGACTGGAACATGCCACAACTTTCTCACGCAGCAGAGCACCCCCCAATCCCTGGATAAGATTCAACTGTGGGTCAACCTCATCCGCCCCATCAATGGTTATGTCTATGCAAGCCACATCCTCCAGGCTGACCAGTGGGATGCCCACATCTCGTGCAAGTTCCGCCGTGGACACTGAGGTTGGAACCCCCGTGACATCCCGCAACTGGCCTGTTTTGAGAAGCTCTCCAATCCTCAAGATAGCATACCGTGCAGTGGAGCCACTACCCAGACCCACCACATTACCGCTCTGCACGTATTGCACCGGCGAGTCAAGGAGTCGCGCGGTAACATTGGTGCTAGCTGTCTGACCCCATATCGATGGGGCAAACGTTACAGAGACTCCGGCTCCACGCAGCCCTTTCGTGCGTATGGACCCAAGGAACTTTTCTAGCAAGGGGAACATCCTCTGTGCCAACAGAGGATCGAGGAATGCAACTCTGACACCGAACCTGGCGCCATGTGTGCGCACGGCATCTTCTTCGGTTACGACTGACATGCCGTGAGCTTCTAGCAGTTGTTTAGCTTGTGCCAACGCGTCTCCCTTGGTAAAGCGGAGTTCATTGTCGTTGCCGTATGACACTTCGATGCTATGTATAAAGGCACCATAGTCACCAAATGTGGGGTCAGATCGTATGCTGGATTCAGACAGCACTGATTCGTACTCTTGTTGCGTGAATTGGCTCGCAATTCTGAGATGGAATTCGTCGTTCGCGATAGCGATCAGGTTGTTCAGGCCGTCGGCACCGGAGATGTTGAACCCCTGAAGGAGGCCCAGGGGCGGGGGCAGGGAAGCTATATCCACTCCGAAAAAGCCCACGGGAACAACCCGGATTCCTTTTGCGTAGGCGAACCCCGACTCAAACAGAACCCAGTCTGACCGGAGCGCGTTGGGTGATACGAAGACCACCATGAGATGCGCACTGTCGAGTGCTTCCTGGACCCGGTGAACCCAGTTGCTGCCAAACTTGATACTCTGACCATCGCTGGAGAGAAACAACTCTATGGCGCCAGCGGCCTTCGGGTCGAACATCTCCTTCAGCTTCACAAGGCATCTCTTGTCATACTTCGAGTGGCTGAAGAACATGACCGGTTTCTCGTGGCTCTTCATGGAATGTCATACTCGCGTAGGCTGCACCAATTGTACCCTCGGCTATCTCAATCCATCGGCGCGCATCCGTGTCGTCCCACCACCCGGCATTGGCGTTGACATCGCGTTGTCGCTGGGACATGGGCGAGCCGCCACGCCCCTCTTGGAGTATCGAGACAACATCGGCAATACTCCTACCACCATCCGAGGTTAGCGCCCCGGATGGTCGAGATGCGTCCCCGCCCGTTTTGGTTGAGATAAGCATAATCCACTCGGAGTCGGATGCAAGGGGAGGAAAAAGGCACGAAGGCACGGAGGCACGAAGGGACCCTTCGGCGGGGCTCAGGGCAGGCTCCCGCACGGAGGGGTTGGAAGCTGGTGCCACACGGGTTCGGCCGACGAGCCGTCGGCCGCTACGGTTCTCGGCCGGTGCAGGGCCCGGCCGCTACGTCGGCCGCGCGAGGCGCGGGCCGCTACGGGGTGGTGGTTACGCGGGCGAGCAGCTCCTCGATCTTCTGCGAGACGATGCGGGCGGCGTTGTCGTAGTTGGACATGACCGCCGCCGTGTAGCCGCGGTCCAGGAACATGTCGAGGTTGGCGCTGATGCCGGCGAAGCCGCCGGCGTGGCCGACGATGCGGTTGTCGGGCTGACCCTGGATGGCAAAGCCGTAGCCGTAGCCGGGGGAGTTGGACTCGGGCTTGGGTGACCAGAGCAGATCGGCGGTCGGCTTGCTGACGAGCTTGCCGGCGCGCAGGGCCTGATCGAAGCGGAGCAGGTCGTCGACGGTGGAGAAGCCGCCGCCGGCGGGGCCGCCCTTGACCACGTGCTTGAAGAGGTTGTTCTCCCAGCCGTCGGCGGTCTTGGAGTAGCCGATCGCCAGGTTCGGCACGGGCTTGTCCATCTCGTACGAGTCGGTGTTGCTCATGCCGGCGGGCTTGAAGATGTTTTCGCGGACGTAATCGAAGTAGCTCTGCCCGGTGACCTTTTCGATGACCGCGCCGGCCAGCAGCATGCCGGTGTTGCTGTAGCGCCAGTCGGTCCCCGGCTCGAACGCCAGCTCCTCCCCGCGCACCAGCGGCTTGTAGTCGTCCACGGTTCGGAAGCGCAGCCGCGAGGACTTCTCGAACTCCTCGTTGAAGTAGCTGCCGAGGCCGGACGTGTGTGTGAGCAGGTGGTGGATCGTGACCTGGTCGAGGATTTCTCGTTTCAGCCAGCTCTCGTCGAGGTACTTGCCGATCGGGTCGTCGAACGAGAGTTTGCCGCGCTCGGCGAGTTGGGCGATCGCGATCGCGGTGAACATCTTGTTCATCGAGCCGAGGTTGAACTTGGTGTCGATCTGGTTGGGGACGTTAAAGCGCTTGCTGGCCAGGCCGTAGGCGTTCTTGAAGAGCACCCGGCCGTCCTTGGCGAGCAGCACGGTACCGGAGAAGGCGTCCTCACGCGCCAGCCGATCCAGATAGGACCGCAGCTCGCGGACGACCTCCTCGTCCGTCAGGGCCTCGGGCGGCGGCAGATCGCTCGGCGGCCGGGCCGGGGCGAAGCGCAAGCCGGCGATCAGGTCCGGCGTCTCGGCATCGACGTTCAGGACGAACGCCTCCCACGCCTCCGTCAGCTTGTTGCGAATGATCACGACCGTTTCGCCGGCCGGCCGGGCGTCCTTGTATTTGCGGACGCCGTACGGCACGAACTCGTTGCTCTGCTCGTGCAGGCTCATGAGCACGTCGAGGTGCTGCTCCATCGGAAACGCGTCGCGAAACGCGGGGGCGAACTTGTTCGAAACGAACTCGCGAATCCGCTCGCGATCGCCCGCGTTCACCACCTCCAACAGCTCTTTCGCGAGCTTGCCGGCGGGCGTGTCCGGCAGACCGCGAATGTCTTCATAGTCGCCGGCGGATTGCTGTTGGGCGGCCGCCACTCCCGCAGTGAGCAGGCTGAGTGTGGTGACAAGGGCAAGCGACAGAGAGAGGAAGCTTCGAGACCTGGTGAACATGGTGATCCTCCGATGGTGGATTGTCATCTCAACTCAACAGACGCGACATCACGGATTCTCCGTCAGAAAAAGAACGCGCCTCAAGTTCAGACGTGCAGGTCGACGGTCTTGACTCGGTGTTTGCCGAGGCGTTTCAGCAGCGGGTGGACGTACTTCCTTAGATATTCCCGCGTCTGCTGCGGAGCCAGGCCGACGTAGCGCTTCGCATCGAGGGCTCGGGACCAGTTGATCTTCGCGAACGCCGGGTCGGCTTTCAGGCGATCGATCAGGTCATTGGGTTTGGCGTGTTTCTTGACCTGCTCGCCGGCTTTCTGGGCGTGTTGGCGGATGCGTTCGTGGAGCTGCTGGCGGTCGCCGCCGCGCTTCACGGCCTCCATCAGGATGTCCTCGGTGGCGATGAACGGCAGCTCGGCTTCCAGGCGAGCCGCGATCGTCGCCGGGTAGACCACCAGGCCGTCGAAGATGCTGTGCAGCAGGATCAGCAGCGCGTCGGCGGTCAGGAACGCCTCGGGGAAGACCAGCCGCTTGTTGCTCGAATCGTCCAGCGTACGCTCGAACATCTGGGCGCCGTGGGTCATGAGCGGCGAGCTGCTCAGGCTGATGAGGAAGCGGGCCAGGCCGGTGGCGCGCTCGCAGCGCATCGGGTTGCGTTTGTAAGGCATCGCGGAGCTGCCGACCTGCGACTTGCCGAACGGTTCCTCGATCTCCTTGAGCATCGCCAGCAGGCGGATGTCGTTGCAGAGCTTCTGCACGCCGGCGGCGAGCGACGCGAGGGCGTTCACGATCTCGATATCGACCTTGCGTGAGTAGGTCTGTCCGCAGATGGCGTAGCACGTGTCGAACCCGAGCTTCTTCGCGAAGCTCTGCTCGAGCTTGTGGACTTTCGCGGCGCTGCCGAGCAACTTGAGAAACGAGGCCTGCGTGCCGGTCGCCCCGCGCAACCCGCGGCACTTCAAATCGCCGCGCAGCGCGACGAGGCGCTGGAGATCCGCGACGAGGTCCTGCAGCCAGAGGCAGGCGCGCTTGCCGACCGTCGTGAGCTGTGCCGGCTGAAGATGGGTGAATCCCAAGGTGGGTAAGTCCGCGTGTTTCTCGCAGAAGCCGGCCAGGACGCGCACTACACCGACCGCTCGCGCGATGAGCAGGTCGAGCGCGGCGCGGGTCAGGATCAGGTCGGCGTTGTCGACCACGTCCATGCTGGTAGCGCCGAGGTGGATGATCCCGCGGGCGGCCGGGGCCGCGTCGGCGAACGCGTGGATGTGTGCCATGACGTCGTGGCGGGATTGCTGCTCGTAACGAGCGACGGCCTTGAAGTCGATGTCATCGACGGCGCGTTTCATGGCGCGGATCTGCGTGGTCTTGATCGGCAGGCCGAGCTCGTGTTGCGCCTCGGCCAGCGCGACCCAGATGTGCCGCCAGGTCGAATAGCGGTTCTCCGACCCCCAGATCGCGACCATTTCCGGCGACGCATAGCGCGTGACCAGCGGGTTCTGGAACGAGGCCCGGTCGCCGACAGCACTTCGGCGCTTGGGGCTTGTGTCGCCGCGGTGGTGATGCCGGCGGGTGTGCTGTTTGTGGGCGGTGCGCATTTAGTCCTCCAAGGCCTGTTTGAGGTCGGCGATCAGGTCCTGCTCGGACTCCAGGCCGATGCTGAGACGGATGAGCCACTCGGGCTTGTCGCCCGCCACGTTGAAGAACGTGCCGCCGAGAACCAGGCTTTCGAAACCACCCCAGCTCACGCCGAGGCTGAAGAGCTGGAGCCGGTCAAAGAAGCGGTGCATGGCCGGGCGGTCTTGCTGCTTGAGGGCGAAGCTGAAGAGGCCGGAGTAGCCGCGGAGCTGTTTTTTCGCCACTTCGTGCTGCGGATGACTTTCGAGGCCGGGGTGCAGGACGTAGGCCACCTTTGGATGCTTTTCCAACATACGGGCGATGGCCAGGGCGCTTTGCTGGTGGTGCTCCATCCGCAGGGGCAGCGTTCGCAGGCCCCGCAGCATCAGCCAGGCGGCGTGCGGATCGAGGATCGCACCGCCCAGCTCACACTCCCGCCACAGGCGCTCGCGCAGGATTGGGTCGCGTCCGGTGACGGCGCCGGCAACTACATCGGTGTGCCCGTTGAGGTACTTGGTGGCGCTGTGGACCACGAGGTCGACGCCCAACTCGAGGGGGTTCTGGAAGTAGGGCGACGCCCAGGAGTTGTCGAAGATGGTGACGATACCGCGTTCGCGGGCGGCCCTGGTGACCGGCTCGATCTCGGGCACTTCGAATCGTCCGCTGGTGGGGCTCTCGAGATAGATGACGCGCGTGTTGGGTCGGATGGCAGCGATGAAGTCCACCGGATCAACGCTGTTCACGAACGTCGTCTCGACCATGAAGCGTCGCATGTGCTCCAGGTAGGCCCGCGTCGGGCCGTAGCAATGCGCGATCGCGACCACGTGCGTGTGCGCCTCGATGTGGCCATTGATGGCGGCGGTGATCGCGGCCATTCCGGATGCGAAGCAGTCGGCCCATTCAGCCTTCTCCAGCCGGGCGAGCTTGGCTTCGAGGATCTGGTTGGTGGGGTTGCCACCGCGCGTGTACTCGTATCGCGCACCCTCGGTTGTGCGTCGTTTCTCGAACGCGGCCGCGTCAGGGTAGATG
>CAZDTB010000302.1:0-5902 GCA_964508075.1 uncultured Planctomycetales bacterium | reverse complement strand
CAGCAGCATGATTCCGAGATAACCGAGTTCGGCGAGGCAAACGAAGTAGCTGCTATGGGCACTGCGTTCGATCTGCAGCCCCGGGACATACTCCTTGACAACTTCGTGGAAGTTTCCGATGCCGATGCCGAGCGGGTAGTCACGCACCATCCCCACCGCTGCGGACCAGTACGCCAGCCGGCGCATCGCCGCCTGGTCTTCCGTGTAGTGAGCGATGGTCGCCATGCGCTCCCACCAATGCGGGTCGACCAGTTGCACCGCCAGCAAGGCCCCCACGCATATCGCCAGGAACCCCTTTAGGCGATAGCCACGCGGCAACGATAGGACGGCCACAATACTCATTGCGGACAGTCCGGCGATCACATTGCGCGTCCGCGTCATCACGATGGTGTTCACCGTCAGTGCGCCGGCGATCAAAACCAGCCCCCGGCTCCACCATCGCCTCGCCATAAAAAACATCGCGCCGATCAGCGGCAACGAGGCCACCAGATGCACCGCCAGACCACTCGAATCGGCGAAATCCGGCCCGCCGACGCCCCTGGCCAGTCGCCCACCAGCGAAGCTCCCGGCGTTCCCCCAGGCCTGATAGCCGATGTACACCAGCCCACAGATCCACGCCACGATTACGAAGTGATAGTGATGCGGCTCACGCACACATCGAATCAGAATCAGCACGAAGATTATGATCTTCGCAAACTTCTCAACCTGGTACAGTCCCCGATCGCTGGCGCCGTACCCCCAGGTCATGCTCACCAACGCCAGCATCAGGATGCCAATCGATATCAGAACCGGGAGCGGAAACTGCCGCGCCCCCGCCTGAAACCGCGGCCAGCGCAGCAGAATGCCGATCACCGTTGCCGCCGCCACCGTCATCGACGTGCGCAACCCCGCCGCCTGAATGGTCTCTCCCCACCACTGATGTTCGGGATTGAGGTGATAAATCAGAATGTAGAGCAGCACGCCTGCCAGCGGCATCACCAGGGCACCGCCCACACCGACTATGTACAGCAGCCAGAAGCCAATCGCGGTGAGAGACACGTCGTCTCCAAAAGTCGTTGGTCTACGTAATCACGGCCTCGCCAACGATTACGCGACCGTCCTGGAATCCCTCACCGGCACCCCCCTCAGGTTCGCTCGGGTCGGGTATCCACTCACCTGCGCGCGTCCGCGCGCGCGGGCCCGTCGCGGGGCGCGCTGCGTCAACGAAACTCTGTCCGGCATCACTCGATCGGTTCGGCCCGCAACTCTGCCGCGCCGACGCAAGAATCTCGTAGAATCGTTGTCCGGTGGTCGACCAGCGATGCATGTGTCGGACCCAGTCGTATCCGTTCCGCGCGACTCTTCCCGCGTATTCCGACCGATCAAGGAGCCGGCCGACCCGCTCAGCCCATTGCCGCGGGCTGCCGGCGCTCAGCACGTCCACGCCGACCCGCGCGCTCAGACCTCCCAAAGCGTGCGGACTGGCCACGACCGGCCGCTTCATCGCGCACCCCTCGAGAACCTTGTTCTTCAGGCCCCCGCCCTTGCGAATCGGCACCACCACCACCGCGGCGCGCCCCAGATACGGACGCACATCGGGAACATCCCCCGCCAGCTCAATCCCCGGCGCCGACGCCAGCGCCCGCACTTCGGCGGCCGGTCGCCGGCCGACCACCAGCAGCCGCCGGCCAGCGCGGCCCGCGTGGATCCGCGGCCAGACCCGCCTAGCGAAATGGATCACGCCATCCACGTTCGGCGGAAACTCGAGCGAACCGACAAACACGACGGTCCCTGGCTCAGGCGGCCCGGCCCAAGGCTGGAAGAAGTCAAAGTCCACGCCGTTCTGAACAACCTCCACACGTGCCGCACCTACCCAGCGGCGCGCGTAAGCGGCGTCAATCTTGGAGACATAGATGGTTGCCGCCGCCCGGCGCGCTGCCTCACGCTCGAACCAAGCATACATGGCCGCGTGGTGAAGCGCTGCCGGCCAGCGGCGCCAAGCGCCGAACTGCGCCTCGCGGATGGTCGGGAGTACCAGCTCGTCCTGCGGGTTCCAGACCACTGGCACGCCGAAGGCCGATACGTGCTGCCCCAGCACCGCCCCGTTCAGCAGGGCGACATCGAACCGCTCCGGTCGCGCCTCCCGACGAATCCAGGCCTCGAGCCCAGCGTTGTACCCAAAATGCCGCCGAGCCAACCGACTGACCACCAGCCCGGGCCGCTGGTTGCGGCACTCGGAATCGGCGTTCCGTGTCGACGGGAGCAGCGCCTCAATATGAATGCGATCCGGCAGGTGTTCGCGGTGCTCCGCGGGCCGCGGCAGGACCAGCGTCACCTCGGCCCGACGCGAGAGCTGGTCGAGAACGTGGTACAGGTGCAGACGACCTCCGCTGTTGAGCGGCCAGGGCTCTCTCGCGGCGACCACCAGCACACGCATCACTGCGAACCCTTCTGGTCTCACTTCGCCCACCCCACCACCGGCTCCGTGGCCCCGACCTTCGGCGACCGCCGCCCCGCCCAACGCTCCACCGCCGACCGCACTTGTTCCACCGAGATGTCATCCATGCAGTTGGGCGACTTGTCGCAACGGCGCGCGTAACACGGCGAGCAAGGCAGCGACGTCCGGACCTTCTCGCCCCGCCCGTACAAATCGATCTCCTGTTCACAGGTCGGACCGAAAAGCACTACGCAAGGTACGTCGGTTGCGATGGCAACGTGCATCGCCATCGTGTCACCGGTCACCAACACGTTGCAGCACTGCAACAGCGCCGCGAAGCCTGCCTCGTCGTGATCACAACCTGTATCAATGATCGCCGGGCAGGCGGCGGCGATGCGGGCGTTGCCCGCGCGCTCGTCCGGACCACCGAACAGGGCCACGCGCCAATCCGTCCGCTGCTCGATCACCTCGGCCAGCTCAACAAACCGTTCGGCCGGCCAGTTCTTGTTCGCGAAGATGCACCCCGCACCGGTGTTGAGCCCGATCACCACGTCGTCATCCGCCACCCCCGCGTCGGACCAGAACGCGCGGGCCTGCTCACACCGCTCGTCCCCGGGATACAGCCGATAGCGCTGCCCGGCATATTCCAAGCCAACGGCCTCGTAGAGCAGTTGCTGGTGGCTCCGGGCGTTCTCGAAGAACTTCTTCTGGTCATCCAGGCCGAGCACGAAGTAGTCCACGCACTCCGGATTCAACGGAAATGGCGTGCCCTGAGAGCTCAACCCGATGCCGCGCCGCTCGCGGGCGTCGATCCGCATCGCCAGCGCCGTCGGTCCCGGCTCCTTATCAAGGCTCAGACACAAATCGAAGCGCTCGTACTCCAGGTAACAGAGCGTCTCGGCGTCAAACGGCAGCAGCCGATCGATCAGCGGGTGGTTCGCCAGCATCCGCACGCCGTTCGGCCGCGTCACCCAGGTGATCTGACTGGTCGGCCAACGCTCCTTCAGACCCGGCAGGAGCGCGGCGGTGCGAATCACATCCCCCAACGCCGCAAGCTTGATGATCACAATGCGGTACCCGATCGACGTGTAGTCCTGACAGCTCGATGGACAGACGCCCTGCACGCCGGCCGCGCAGGGCCGATCGCCGCGATACTGCCGACAGTCAAGCTTCAGCCGCCGGCCGGCGTCCGCGCCCCAGATTGGGAGCTGGTGGTTGGTCATGCCTCGCAAACTCACACACCGCAGGTCTCGGTGGGGATCATCACGGCGGCGCGTCGAGATGCGCTTTCCGCCACGCAACGCTCGTAGACTTCGCACATCAACCGCGCGGTCCGTTCCCAACTGAACTCCTGCAGCCGTTCGTAACCCGCCTGCCTGAGCCGCTCGGCACACGCCGGGTCGAGCAGCCGGGCGATCCCCTCCGCGATGCTCATCGGGTTGTGTGGGTGGCAATAGACCGCCGCTTCACCGGCAACTTCCGGCATGCTGCTGAGATCCGACGTCAGCACGGGCGTGCCGCACGCAAACGCATCCAAGATCGGCAGGCCAAACCCTTCGCACAGGCTCGGCATGAGCAGCCCACGCGCCCCGCACAGCAGCCCCGGCAAGTCTTCGTGCGGCACGAAGCCCAGCAGCCGGCAATCCGCCTGCACGTCAAGCCGACGGGCGCGTTCTTCCAGCTCCGCCCGAAACGAGGCCGGCTCGCATCCCACGACGACCAGCTGCACCTCGTCGCGAAGAGCCCGCGACAGACGCGCATAGGCCTCGAGCAAGCCACGGACGTTCTTCCGTGGCGACGAGCCGCCAAAATTGATCAGCCAATCCCTGCCAAGCCGGTAGTTGGCGCGGACGCGCCCAATTTGCGCGTCCAGTGCGCCGCCGGAAGTCTCACCGACCGCGTCGGCGACACCCCGGTCCGGCGCCCAGGGAATCACGGTCACCCGGTCAGGATCGACACCAAACCGCTCGTACAGCTCGTCGCGCGTCGCGTTTGAGGGGCTGATAATATGCACTGCCCCACGCACGGCTCGGGCCACTCCCCGCCCGAACGCACGCCGCTGAACCGGCGAGCAACCGCCGGCCTCCGTCAGCGGTACCAGGTCGTGCACCGTCACAACATACGGGACGAGCGCGCGCAGCGGGGCGGCGTTGGCCGGCAGATGCAGAAGATCCACCCGGTCGTGCCACGCCGCCGCCGGCAACCGCAGTTGAAACCACAGATCGAACCGGTCTCCCGGAATGTCGATCCGCCGCGCTTGCACGTTCGGCAGCTCGCGCAACGCCTCGCAGGCGACGTCCCGCTGGTGATACAGCGCGAATTGCCACTCCGGCCGCATCGAGGGTATTAGCTGGTAGGCATCCAGCAGGTTGCGCCCCGTGCCACGCGGACGCGGCATGAAGATGCTGCGGGCGTCCAGTCCGATTCGGATTCCTGATTCCCGGTTGGTCACGCCCATCTCTCGTTGTCGCCGCGCGGCACTCCCACGAGCCGACAGACCCCGGCTCATAGTTTTTTTCGGTCATCGCTCCACGCGACGTTACCCAGCCAAACGCTTATCAGCATTTGCCGACGGCGCTGCATGCTTTGCCGTGCGTCCGTCGTCCGAGACCAGCGTTTATGGGACCCCCCGAAATGGAAGCTGTACGGCTGCGCCCGCTAAACCACGTCCGTCACCGGCATCCCGTCGTTCTGACGCCGCCGCTGCGGCACAAACGCGTTCCAGCACCGGACCGCAAGCAGCCACGCTGCGACCGCCATGAACAGCGGCGTGACATCGGCGACCCTGCCCACCACCAGAATCTACGCCGTCTGGGCAACCCCAACCATCCCCAGCAGCAACAGCAGCGCCACGCACTGACCGCGTCCCTCTGTCAGGTATAGGCACAGCATCGCCACCGTCGCGTAGAGAAGGAGCGATTCGGCCGCGTTGATCAGCACGCGGTCGAACGATTCCAGGAACTGAACCTGGAACGGGCACCACAGCACCCTGGGACCCTGCGGATCCGCACCGAGCACGTCTGTGCCGGACATGCCCGCGATCAACCCAAACAGAACCAACCCGACCAGCAGCAACGTCGCCGACGCTCGGCGTGCCGCCATCGGCAGCCCCCCCCTGGTCAACGACCTCCCGGCCAGCCACCACGCCGCACCTATCCCCAGCAGGCCGCCGACAAACGCCGTGCCCATATCGAGCAACCCGCAGGCATGCGACTTGACGAATATCTGCGCGCTCTCGAACAACACCCCGCACACAAAGATCCGTTTGATCGCCTCCCCGAGAGCCTGCCCCCGCGGTCCGTGCCGCTCGATCATCGCCATCGCAATTAGGAAACCCAGCAACCCAAAGGTGGCAAAACGCCGAAAGTCCAACGGGTCCAGACTGCGCCCGTATTCCACCTCGATCGACGGCCAGTAGAGATCCCACGGCAAGGTCATCAACGCCAGAGTCAGGCCCGTCATCACCCACGCCAGCACGAGCCAGGG
>CAZDTB010000301.1:0-5934 GCA_964508075.1 uncultured Planctomycetales bacterium | reverse complement strand
CTCGCTGAGGTGGTTATGGAACGGCAGCGCGACTGTCCGGGCCGAGAGGGCTTCGGTTACGGGGAAGTCGCCCGGCCGGTAGCCGTGCTGCTGTTGGTAGAACGGTTGGAGGTGGATCGGGGTGAAGTAGTTGCTGCAGGCGACGCCGGCGGAGCGCAAGTTGGCGAGGATCTGGTCGCGATCCTGCTGCGAGTAGTCGTCGCTCAGCCGCACGACCATCACGAACCACGCAATTCGCACGTCGTCGCGTATCTTTATCATTGTCACGCGCGGCTCGTCGGCCAGGCGCTCGCGATACCAGCCGGCGACGCGGGCCCGCCTGGCGAGAATCTCATCCAGGCGCTGCATCTGCACGATGCCCAGGGCGCAGTTGATGTCGCTGATGCGGTAGTTGAAGCCCAGCCGGGCGTGCTGGAGCCATCCGGCGTCGGGGTCGCGCCCCTGGTTGCGCATCGAGCGGACCAGAAACGCGATCTGGTCGTCGTTGGTGACGACCATCCCGCCTTCGCCCGTGGTGATCTGCTTGTTCGGATAGAAGCCGAAGGTTCCCGCCTCGCCGATCGTGCCGGCGGGACGCCCCTGATAGCTGGCGCCGAGGGCTTCGCAGGAATCTTCCAGCAGGCGCAGGCGGTGCTTTTTGGCGATTGACCAGATCGCGTCCAGATCCGGCAGCGCGCCGAAGACGTCCACCGGCAACAGCGCCTTGGTCTTCGGCGTGATCGCGGCTTCGATGCCATCCACGTCAATCTGCCAGGTCTCGGGATCGATATCCACGAAGACCGCCCGGCCGCCGTCGAACAGGATGCTGTTGGCCGAGGCGATGAAGGAGAACGGGGTTGTGATCACCTCATCGCCCGGCTCCAAGCCCAGCGCCCGCCAAAGCAAATGCAGCGCCGTCGTGCCGCTGCTGGTCGCGACGGCGTGTTTCACGCCGAGGCGGTTCGTGAAGGTCTCTTCGAACTCGCTCAGCTTCGGTCCGAGACTGAGGTGAGGCGTGCGGAGCACAGCGGTGACGGCCTCGATCTCCGCGGCGGAGATGTCGGGGCGGGACAAGGCAATCTGGCGATTCACTGGCTTCTCCCGGTGCGTCAGAGACGGATTCGAGTCTTGCCGCCTCGGCCACCCCCAACTTGAGCGTGGGAGCCACCGCCGCCCCGGGGCCGATCTTCGAAGGTCTCTCCGGTGAGGATACGAGGGCGCGGCCGCACGGTGCGGAAATTCGGTATGAGAAAGCTGCCGGTTAGGTCGGCTGACTGCTGCCCGGCATCGAAATCGGATCCGAACGCGTGACGGAAGCCTGCGGCTGCGGGGCATCGGGCTGCTCGTCGCCGTAGAGGTGTTCCTTCATCAGCCGACCGATCTTGAACTTGACGGTCCGCTTGCTGGGCACCTGCACCTTCTCCATGGTTTTTGGGTTTTGGGCCATGCGGGCGGCCCGGGCGCGCACTTCGAAGACGCCGAAGTCGCGAAACTCTAACCGGTTGCCTTCGCCAAGTTCATGAATGATCTCTTCGAGGAACCGCTGGACGATTCTCTTGACGACAACGCGTTTGTTGCCGCTGCGTTCCGCGATTCGATCGACCAAGTCTTTCTTTGTGATGGTCTTCATCGCGTTCCCCAAGCACCCGGCGTTGCAGGCTGCCGTGAATAATCTCTGACCGGAATCTCGCCGACCAGCGAAGGGGTCAACGGTTGTCCCGTGCCGTTGACAGCCCCCATCTTACGGCAAGGCGGCGGGGCGATCAAGCGGAATTCCAGTTAGGGTAATGAGTTATGTCAGGCTGGGAGCCGATTTTTTCGTCGCCGGGGCTTGACAGGAGCCCGCTCGGGGCGCACGCGATCAGGCCGCCCCACCCGGGGCAAGCGGTTTTCAAGGGCTGATTTCGGGCTGGTTCCCCAAACGGACGGGGGGGGGGCGCTAAGTCCGTGAGCTGTGTGCCTTTGCCGCGGCCTTGCGGGCCGATGTTTTTTTCCTCGAGGTTCTGCTGCGAGCCGTCGGCTTCCGCACGGACTTCGCCTTCCTGGTCGGTTCTCTCCTCTTGCCCAGTTCGGACTGCTTGCCGGACCGGGCCTTTCGTTTTGCTGAGGAACGCTTGCGCGTCCTGGCGGTCCGTTTGGCCTTGGCTGGGGGTTTGAGGGCTGGGACGGCGGCGAGCAGGACGTCCTCGACGCGCTCCGCGAAGACGAATTGCAGGGCTTCGCGGGCCTCGTCGGGGATCTCGTGCAGATCCCGCTGGTTGCGGGCCGGCAGAATGACTTTTTTCAAGCCGGCACGGTGAGCGGCGAGCAGCTTTTCCTTGACCCCTCCGATCGGCAGCACCAGCCCGCGGAGCGTGATCTCGCCGGTCATGCCGACCAGCGGGTCAGCAATCGTGTCGGTGAGCAGGGTGAAGAGGGCGGTCAGCATCGCGACGCCCGCGGAGGGACCGTCCTTCGGGATAGCGCCGGCGGGGACGTGGACGTGGATGTCCGTTTCGGCGAGCTGCTCGACCGGGATGCCCCACTCCTTTCCGCGCGAGCGGATGATCGAGAGCGCAGCCTGAGCGGATTCCTGCATGACGCTGCCGAGTTGCCCGGTGACGATGAAAGTGCCGCGTCCGGGCATGACGGTTGCCTCGACGAAGATAATTTCGCCGCCGACGGGCGTGTAGGCCAGGCCGGTGGCCACGCCGGGGATGCTGGTGCGCTGGGCGACTTCGCGGTCGAACTTGGGTGGGCCGAGATACTCTTCCAGATCGTCGGCGTTGACGGTTTTGTCAATTTTCTCGTGGCGGGCCACCTGGACGGCGAGCCCGCGGCAGACGGTGCTGATCGAGCGCTCGAGGTTACGGACGCCGGCTTCGCGGGTGTACGAGTCGATCACCAGCCGCAAGGCCTCTTCGTCGAAGGTGACGCCGACACCGCTTAGGCCGTTGCGTTCGATCTGCCGGTCGATCAGGTAGCGTTTTGCGATCTCGGTCTTTTCGGCGGTGGTGTAGCCTGGGAGGTCGATGACCTCCATCCGGTCGCGTAGCGCCGGCTCAACCGGGTCCATGTAGTTGGCGGTCCCGATGAAGAAGATCTTCGAGAGGTCGAAGGGCACGCTGAGGTAGTGGTCGGTGAAGCTGTGGTTCTGCTCGGGGTCGAGCACTTCCAACAGGGCCGCGGCCGGGTCCCCGCGAAAGTCGGCCCCAACCTTGTCGAGCTCGTCGAGCATGATCAGCGGGTTGCGGGTGCCGCCTTTGCGAATCTCCTGGACCAGGCGGCCCGGAATGGCGCCGATGTAGGTTCGTCGATGTCCGCGGATGTCGGCCTCGTCGCGGATCCCGCCGAGCGCGATGCGGATGAACTGGCGTCCGGTTGCGCGGGCGATGCTCTGTCCGAGCGAAGTCTTGCCGACGCCCGGCGGCCCGGCAAAACACAGGATCGGGCTCTTGCCCTCGGGATTGAGGATGTGAACGGCGAGGTATTCCAGAATCCGCCGCTTGACCTGTGCGAGACCATAGTGGTCGGCCTCGAGAATCTGCTCCGCGCGCTTGAGATCGAGCTTGTCCTCAGACTGCCTGGTCCAGGGCATCTCGATCAGCCAGTCGAGATAGTCGCGGATTACGCCGTGCTCGGGGGAGACCTGCGAGATGCGGGCGAGGCGCTCGAGCTCGCGGTTGGCCTCCTTGAGGACGATTTCGGGCATGTCGGCCTGGTCGACGCGCTCGCGGAGCTCCTGGATCTCGGCGGTGAGCGTGTCCTCTTCGCCGAGCTCTTTGCGGATCGCCTTCAACTGCTCTTGCAGGTAGTACTGGCGCTGGGTCTTGTCGATTCCCTTGCGGACGTCGGACTGGAGTTTCTTGGCCAGTTGCAGGACTTCGAGCTGGTTTTGGAGCGTCGCGTTGACTTTTCGCAAGCGGTCGGCCACGTCGAAGGTTTCCAGCAATTCCTGTTTTTGGACGACGCCCAACGAGAGGTTGGCGGCGAGGAAATCCGCCAGCGGACCGGCATTCTTGATGCTATCGAGGATCTGCAGGGCTTCCTCGGGGACGTTCGGGCTCAGCTCGATGACCTGTCGGGCGGCTTCGCGCGCGTTGTGCGTGAGTGCCTCGAGCTGGAGCGCGGGCTGGACCTCGTCGGCATGCGGATGGATCAGGGCCCGCCAGTACGGTTCTGTGGTGACGAACTCTTCCAAGCCGGCACGCAGGACGCCGTGCACCAACAGGCTGTTGGTTCCATCGGGCAGGCGTAGCAGCTTGAGCACGTGGGCCACCGTGCCGACGCGGTAGATGTCGTTGATGCCGGGGTCTTCGACCTCTTCCCGGCGTTGCGTGAAGACCGCCAACAGCTTGCTGCCGGCCAAGACGGCGTCCATCAGACGCCTCTTCTTCTCACGTCCAATGCTGAGCGGCACCACCGTGCCGGGGAAGACCACCACACTGCGCACGGGCAACACCGGCAGCTCGCGGGGGATCTCAGGCAACTCGGGCTTCTCGGGTGCCTGGCCTTCCGGGCGATCCGCGCTGGCCGGCTGGTCCGCGTCGTCGGCGTTGTCTACTCGGTTGTTGTGCGCGGGACTGTGATCCATAGGTACCCTTCGCTATACGTCGCTTCCATCCGGTCTACGTCGATCGGTTCGGACAGGTCGATCTCCCGCCAGAATGGACCTTCATCGACTTCCATGGCGTGGATACTCAGCGGTCCCTCGACGCCCTCCGGACGCGGTTGCGCCCGGCTGCCTCTGATCAGGATGCGCCGGCTGTCGAGGCATTCGACCTCGATCTGCTGCCGGGGCACTCCCGCCAGCTCGACGCAGATGAAATAGGTGGCGCGGGTTTCGTAAACGTTGGTGGCTGGTTGCCAGGTGCCCGAGTCGCGGAAGTGGACGAAATCACGCTTCTCCATCTCGTCCATGATGTCGCGAATCTTCTGCGACCACTCCTCGTACTCCGCGCCTTGGCCGAACTTGCCGAACGACATGGCTCACCGCGTGCAAGAAGAACCGATCTCAGGACCGTCTGCGGCAGGAACAGATCCGCACGGCGTGAATTGTAACCGCACCGAGCCGCGCGTGCGAAGATTCCAGCCTGGACGAACTGGACCCGCTAGATATACTGAACCACGGGCCAGCGCGGTCGGTGGTTCGGCGAGACAACGGAGTGTGCTCGATGCGAGGGATTGCATTATGCGCCGGCGTGACTGCCGCGGCGCTGAGTGGATGCGCCAAACCGACCCACATGGCCACGCGACCTCCGCCGGACCCGCTCCTGCGAACTCACCGGCCCGCCCCGCGGGATGGGGGGCTGGTGGCGCCATCTAAACGCAGCGCACCGCAAGTCAGGCGACGAGGATCGTCGGTGCGGCTCCAGGAGTGGGAGCTGATCCCCCGCAACGGCATCAAGCCGGGGCTCTGGAACGTGATCGTCGTGCATCACTCTGCCAGCCCCGCCGCGACCGTCCAGTCCATGGACAACTACCACCGGGATGTGCGCGGCTGGCCAAACGGGCTCGGATACCACTTTGTGATCGGCAATGGGGTGAACACCACCGACGGTCGGATCTACGTCGGTTCGCGCTGGAAACGGCAGATCTCCGGGGCGCATTGCAGAAGCAAGAGCGGGCGCTACTTCGGCGCCTGGCGACACAGCGGCTACTTCAACACCCACGGCATCGGCATCTGCCTGATCGGCAATTTCGAGCACGACCGGCCGTCGCAAGCGCAGTTGGCGGCGCTTGAGCAGCTAACGGAGTTCCTCTGCTCAGAGACCGGAATCAATCCGGCGCATGTGTACGGGCACGGCGAGGTGACGCACAAGACCGCCTGCCCGGGGCGGCAATTGAGCCGTGAACTGCCGCGGCTTCGGGCGGCGGTCGCGCGGGCTCTGGCGGTGGAGTTGGATCCGGGCCGCCTTCGGAGCTAGCCCGCATTTCTCACAGGGGTAGTAGATAAAGGTCGTCTTCTGTGGCATA
>CAZDTB010000300.1:0-5985 GCA_964508075.1 uncultured Planctomycetales bacterium | reverse complement strand
AACCGGGTTTTTGCCTTGTTCTCTCAGGCGTACGCGTCAGTGCGCGGCCCAGCGCTTATGGAACACGCGTTTGACCATCTCGGCCGAAAACAGATAAGCCGCCACGATCACCAGCATGACGACAACGAAGTGTGCCGGCAAGGGTGTGAATCCGAGTAGGCCGGCCAGCGGGCTGTACGGAATGATCAGCGTCACCGCCACGATCGCGAACGTCGCCGCCTGGAGCATCCACCCCGGCCGGCTGCGGAAGAACGGCCGTCGACTGCGGATGACGAGCACCACGAGCGAAGCCGAGACCACCGATTCGACGAACCAGCCCGTCCGGAACTGCTCCGGCGTCGCGTGTAAGATCAGCATCAGAACGCCGAACGTGAGAAAGTCGAAGACCGAGCTCAGGACGCCAAACACGAGCATGAAGCGGCGGATGAAGCGTATATCCCAACGTCGCGGCTGGTCGACCAGCTCTGTATCAACGCTGTCGGTCGCGATCGCCATCTCAGGAAAATCGGTCATCAGATTCGTCAGCAGGATCTGCTTGGGCAGCAGCGGCAGGAACGGCAGGAACAGTGACGCGCCGGCCATGCTGAACATATTGCCAAAGTTGGCGCTGGTCGCCATGTGCACATACTTGAGCGTGTTCGCGAATGTCCGCCGGCCCTCCCGCACGCCGGCCACCAGCACATCCAGCCCGCGCTCGAGGAGCACGATGTCCGCCGCGTCCTTGGCCACGTCGACGGCGGTGTTTACCGAAACGCTGACATCCGCTGCGTGCAATGCCGGTGCATCGTTGATGCCGTCCCCCATGTAGCCGACCACGCAGCCGGCCTTGCGCAGGGCCAGGATGATCCGCTCCTTCTGGTTCGGCTCGACCTCAGCGAACAGGTCGACGTCACGCACGCGCCGTAGCAGGGCTTCGTCGCTCATCTGCCGCAGGTCGGGCCCGGTCAGGACGACGGGTTCAGGCCAGCCGATCTGCTTGCCGATCGCCGCGGCAACGAGCCGATTGTCGCCCGTGATGCCCTTGAGCCGCACACCGAGCGCGTTGAGTGAGCGTACGGTTTCGACAATATCCGCCTTGAGAGGATCATGCAACAACAGGAAGCCGACCAGCGTCATGCCGGCTTCGTCCGCCTTAGTGATCGTCGTCGCAGAACCGACGTCTTTGCGCGCGACCGCCAGGACGCGGAAGGCCTCCCGGCTCCAGTCGGCGAAGCGCTGCTCGATCTGGTCGCGGACCTCGTCAATTCCGATCACCCGCCCCTCGGTCGTCTCAGCCTGTGAGCATATCGAGATCACGTTCGCGAATGCCCCCTTGGTCACGATGAAGCGGCGCTCGCCCTCCGCGACCAGGATGCTCAATCGCTTGCGGAGGAAATCATAAGGCAGCTCGTACAGCTTCTCGCAACCTAAGATATCGAGCGAACGGTATATGCGGATGGCCTCGTCAATCGGGTTGGAGTACCCGCTCTCGAACGAAGCGTTCAGAAAGGCGGCCCGCAGCACCTGGTCGCTCGGCTGGCCGTCGACATCCACCGCCGATTCGATGCGGATTGCGCCTTCGGTAAGCGTCCCGGTCTTGTCCGAGCACAGGACGGTCATGCTGCCGAGGTTTTCGATCGAGGCCAGGCGTTTGACGATCACCTTGTGCTCGGCCATGCCCCGGGCGCCGTGCGAGAGATTCACGCTGATTATCGCCGGCAGAAGCTGCGGCGTGAGCCCGACGGCCAGCGCCAGCGCGAACAGGAACGAGTCCATCACGGGCTTGCTCAGATACACATTGATCGCGAAGATCACGATGACCAGCACCAGCGTGACTTCCAGCAGCAGAAAGCCGAAACGGCGAATGCCGCGTTCGAAATCGGTCTCTGGCGGACGTAGCCGCAGGTGCTCTGAGATGTGGCCCAGTTCGGTCTGCCGACCGGTGTGCACCACCAGGGCGATAGCGGTCCCGCTGACGACGTGCGTCCCCATGAACAGGGTATTGCCGCGCTTGGCTAACGGCGCATCAGCCGGCAGCACACCGGCCGCCTTCTCGACCGGGTACGTCTCGCCGGTCAAAGTTGCCTCGTTAACGAACAGATCTTGTGCTTCGAGCAGCAGGCAGTCGCCCGGGATACTTGCGCCGGCTGACAGCTCGACGATGTCCCCCGGGACAATCTCTTCAAGCGGCGCCTCAACAGCTCGCCCCGCTCGTCGCACGCGCGCTTTGACCGCCACGAGCGCGAGCAACTTCTCGACGGCGCTCGTCGCGCCGTGCTCCTGCCAGAAACCGAGGAGCCCGCTGACCGCGACGATGACCAGGATGATGATCGCGTCGATTCGGTCGCGCAGGAAAAACGAGAGAATCGCCGCGAAGAGCAGCAAAAGCGTGATCGGGCTCTTGAACTGACCCAGCAGCAGACCGACCGCGCCCGTTCGTTTCTTCGTGGTCAGCCGATTCGAGCCATGTTCAACCAGTCGCCGTGTCGCCTGATCGCTGGCCAACCCATCGATCGACGTCTGCAGTGTGACGAGCAAATCCGCTGACGGTTGGGCCCAGAAGCAACTCGTGTCAGGCTGCGTGTTCATGACGCCTCGCTCCGTCTTTTCGCGGCGTGCCCTCATCAGTTCAAAACCGGCTCGGCTGCGCCGCCCGCCACTGGGCGGCGGTTTCGACCACCGTCATCAACGCTTGCCGATTTCCGACAGCAACTCCAGTTGCACTTCCTGGATCTCCACCAGGCGTTCCCATTGATGTGAGAGTAGGTGATCAACCTTCTCGTGGAGTTGTCGAATCTCCAGCTCCGCCTTCAGGTTGACCTGATAGTCGTGCTCGGCGCGCAGGCGGTCCTTAGCCTCCTGGCGATTCTGACTCATCATGATGACGGGGGCTTGGATGGCAGCTAGGCAGGAGAGAACCAGGTTGAGGAGAATAAAGGGATACGGATCGACCGGTCGCCAGAGGAGAATGAGCGAGTTCATCAAAATCCAGAGCGAGAGCAAGATCCCAAAGACGATCAAGAACGACCAACTGCCGCCGAACGTGGCGATCCTGTCGGCGAGGCGCTGGCCGAACGTCCACTCCTGCTCCTGTTCCGCATCGACATTGCTCGAAAGCAGTTCGTGTTCGCGCAGACTCCGGACAACGTCCTGCTCCAGAGACGTGAGCTCGCCTTTCTCGGATTCCAGCAACGAATGAACGTACTTACCCCGAAAGGTCGCGAGGTCGGCATGGCAGATGAACTGCTCGGGTGACCAGCCTGGGTGGGCTCGGCGTATCTCCTCAGCCACCGCCGGGCGAACAACCGCGCCGGCCATCAGTTCCTTGGCCGGGAACGTCTTTCCGCATACAGCACAGACGCGTCGGTGGCTGCGATCTTCTTTGCTCATGGTTGCCACTCTCTCGTTGGTTCTGTTTCTTCCGCGGGCGCGGACGTCGCCGATGCGGCCGCGTCGATGAACACGTCCATTTGCTGGCCACCGTAGAGCGTCTGGTCCTTCGCATCGATGGTGTAGATCACCTGCAGGACCCGCGTATCGACCCGCACGTGCAGCATACGCACATCACCCAGCACGATCAGCAGCGCCGCGAAGGCGACGTCAAGCACCATGCGGACGTACTTCCCGCGATTGCCGACCAGCATCTTGAATGCGATCCAGAACACCGGAAACGCCCTCAAAGTGCGAACAACATCATGTCGCAGCTCCGTTCTGCCGCCGTCGCCACGCGTGAATCGTACCGCTTAGCGCCCATCTCGCAAAAGCTCGGCCTGCGGTGGTGACGGCTTCGACTGGACCGTCGAATCGGTGAGGGCTGCGCCCGACGTCGTAGTCTTGCGGGCCTGGGAGCGTTACCATCTACTACATCCCCGAGCCCGTGCCGCCACGTACCAGTGGCTGCGACTGGCGTCGGTGGTTTGATCACAGAGAACCCGCCGGGAACCGGAGGATGGTGATGTTCACAGGTGAATGTGAGCACTGCTGCGGCCTGACGGACATCGGCCGCAAGCGTGATGCGAACGAGGACCATTTCCTGATCGCGACGCTCTCAAAGTCGATGCAGGTTCACCGGACGAGCCTCGATCAGCAGGCGGGCGCCGAGCTGTGCAGCAGTGCTCACGGCAAGCTGCTGCTGGTGGCCGACGGCATCGGTGGTCATGTCGCCGGCGAGCGCGCCAGCGAACTGGCGATCAACACGATGTCGTAGTACGTGCTGAACATCCTGCCGTGGTTCTATCGGCTTTACGGAGAAGACGAGGCGGACCTGTACGATGAGCTGCGCCTCGCCATTCAGAAGTGCGAGGCCGTCATCGACGCCGAATCGGAGGCCGTCGCGGAGCATGACGGTATGGGCACTACGCTCACCATGGCGTACGTGCTCTGGCCAAGCATGTATGTCGTGCATGTTGGCGACAGTCGGTGCTACGTGCTGCGTGGCGAGCAGCTATCACAGATTACGGTCGATCAAACTGTAGCCCAGGAGTTGGTGGACCGCGGTGCACTTGAGCGCGACCAGGCCCGCGATTCGATGTGGCATCATGTACTGAGCAACGCACTGGGCCGCGGCATGGAGAAGTTGCGCTCGTCGGTTTACAAGGCTGAGCTGCAGGCGAACGATACGGTCCTCTTGTGCACCGACGGCCTGACCGAGTGCGTTGCGGACGCCAACATCAAAGCGATCCTCCTCGCGCGCGATTCGGAGCAGCAGACGTGCGAGCGTCTCGTCAATGCGGCCAACGACGCGGGCGGAACGGACAACATCACGGTTATCGTGGCGCGGTTTCCGGAACATTAGCACACGCGCACACGCAGCCGCCTGCCGGTTTAGGTCCGCCGTTCGCCAATCGCCGCTCGCCGGACAGAGACTGGCGGCCTTGATTCAGGGTCATCGGATGTTCGGCCTCAGACGCAGAAAAAGAGAACGCATCCGCAAGCGACCGTTTCCGCCCGCGTGGCTAGCGATCCTCGAGCGGAACGTGGCGTACTATCGCCTGCTTACCGCGGAGGAGCAGGCTGAATTGCGCGGCAACATTCAGGTTTTTCTCGAAGAGAAACGCTTCGAGGGCTGTGGCGGGTTAGCGATCACGGATGAGATCCGCGTCACGATTGCCGCACAGGCCTGCATCCTGCTGCTTCATCGCCAAACCGACGACTACCCGCGGATGCAGACGATCCTCGTGTATCCGCACCGCTATCTGGCGAACCACAAGCAACGCCTGCCCGACGGGACCGTGTTGGAGGGCATCCACACGCGACTCGGCGAATCCTGGTATCGTGGTCCGGTTGTGCTGGCGTGGGACGACGTGCTACGCGGCGCGGCCGACGTTCACGACGGCCACAACGTCGTGTTTCACGAGTTCGCCCATCAACTCGACAGCGAGTCGGGCGCGAACGAAGGCGCGCCAGCGCTGCCGCGCCGCTCCATGTACATCGCCTGGGCACGTGTGCTTGGGCAAGCATACGAGCATCTGACCCATGACTTGAGGCACCACCGCCGGACGTTCATCGACGCCTACGGCGCGACGAATCCGGCGGAGTTCTTCGCGGTCGTCACGGAGGCGTTCTTCGAGCAGCCGGTCCAACTGAAACGCCGCCATCCCGAGCTGTACGATCAGTTGGCCATTTTCTACCAGCAGGATCCGGCGTCGCGCGTTGCAGATCGACGCTCGTCAAGCAACTGACTCGCGCGATCACTGACACGGTCCGCGGTCCCGATGCCCACGCAATGCTCCCGAGCGTGCCGTCGCGAACCAGCGGGTTTGGCGAGCATTCGCAACCACAGCGGCAGCGACCCACTCGTGCGGCCCGCATAGATCTTGGATCTTGGAACATGGCGCGTAATCCGGGACGGGTGGGCAGCACTCAACGGGATGTCGACCCGCCCAGATTGACCTGTTGACTTGCAACTAATTTGCAACTAAAACCCCGCTCGACATGCTTGGCATGCACGACACGCCGACCTGTATCGGTGTCCCTAAGTTACTGTGTTTACTGTAACTTGTGGGT
>CAZDTB010000299.1:0-6027 GCA_964508075.1 uncultured Planctomycetales bacterium | reverse complement strand
ATCTTATCAACCATCAACAGCAACAACCCTCACCAGTCTGTCCATCAGCGGAGACGTTGGCAGCGATACTGTCGAACCAGCTTCCGGGTAAATCGCCGAGCATGCCAAAGCCGCCCTGCTCGGTCCAGCGAAAGGCCTCGCGTGCCTGCTCGTTGGCGCAAGCACCGACGATCACAGAACCGTCCGGCGCAACCGCGATCGCTTCGCTTCCCGAGTATCCCGGCGCAAACCCGAGCCCAATCATTCCCTGCGCAAGTGTCCAGCGGAAAGCCTCGTTGGTGTGTTCGCGCGCGCCGAATCCAACGACAACCTGCCCGTCCGCCGACACGTCCCAGGCCTCGCTATCGTCGATTCCTCCCGGAAAGTCTCCGAGGTCGACCATACCCTCCTCAGACGTCCAGCGGAAGGCGTGCCGCCGACTGGTGGCGTGTGTGCCGAAACCGACGATTACGTTCCCATCGGCAGAAACCCCCCGTGCAGAGCTCTGAACCGGTCCACCGGGCAGATCGCCCAGTCCCATGATCTGGCCGTCGAGGGTCCAGCGGCACGCCTCGTACTCGTACGGATCGTAGCGCCGACTGGCCCCCACGACGACCGAGCCGTCAGGCGTTGCATCGCTCGCGCCGCTCCACAGATAGCCCGGCAACACCCCTAGCGGCTGAAAGCTCGGAATGTCATCGGCCGATGTGCTGGTGGTCGCTGCCACGATTACGACGATGATGGAGCTTATTCGCTTCACTTGAGGTCTCTCCACTGGGGCTGCCGAGATGTTCAGCACGATGCGTGTCATTAAATCCTAGGTTATCGGCGCCGGGCAAGTCAAGGATAACTGCCCGTAGCCTCTTACATCGACGGCCGCGTTCCAGCGCTCCGCGCGCCAGAACAGCGACCATGGTTAAGACAAGTGTTTGCGCCTCCGGTATCCGAGCCAGAAACGCTTCGGTGTGCCCGTCAGGGTTGATGCCCTTTCCAACGATCGACCGGCCGTCATCCGAGATGCCGGAAGCTGACACGAGGCGCCAACCGGACAGCTCCAAGCCGTACTCATCCTCGAGTACGTCTTGCAGGTTTCGCATGCCCTGTTCTGCATCCCAAATGAAGGCTTCGCGCCCCAAATCGGTCGTGCCTCGGCCGACGATCAGCGAACCGTCCGCGGCAACATCGACCGCGTTGCTGTCGAAATCGCCGCCGGGCAGGTCCCCCAGGGCGATCATGCCGTCTTCGGCGGTCCAACGCATAGCCTCGTATCCGTCGGAAGATTCGCCCCGGCCGACGATCACGCCCCCGTCGGCGGAAACGCCGACCGCACGGCTTTCCAACGGCCAGGTACCGCCCGGCAGGTCGCCCAACCCAACCATCCCGTCTTCGGCCGGCCAGCGGAAGGCTTCGCGCGAGCCGTAACCGTCGTCGCCGGAGCCAACGATAGTTGTACTGTCAGACGAGATCCCACCAGCCCAGCTCGTGACGTAGCCAGGCACGTATCCAAGACCGACCATCCCCTCTTCAGCCGTCCAGCGAAACGCCTCGCTCCCATATCCGGGCGTGCCGACACCCACCACGACACGCCCGTCGCCCGAGACGTCATAGGCCTCGCTGTTGTCGATTCCACCGGGGAAGTCGCCGAGATCGACCATCCCCTCGGCCTGCGTCCAGCGAAACGCGTGATGCCGCCCGCTGGCGTGCGCGCCGTAGCCCACGATGACACTTCCGTCCGCTGAGACCGCCTTGGCGGAGCTCCAGACAGGGTCACCCGGAATATCGCCGAGGCCCACCATCCCGTCGCTCGGCGTCCAACGGAACGCTTCACGGGTCGAAGAGGACCAACTCAGGCCGACGACGACCGAGCCATCCGTCGTTACATCGCCCGCCGCGCTGGCGACGTAGCCGGGCAGAATCCCCAGCGGCTGGAAGCTCGGAATCTCATCAGCCCACGCGCCTGCGTGGCAGACGGAGATGACAACTGCGATGGCGAGTGGGATTACTCTCACGCCAGGCCCCTTTGCCGTGCGCCTCGAACCGGGTTGGCGTGCACGGCCGCGCCAGGCTCAGGCATACCGCTCGGCGCGCCTGCGCTCCCCCTGCCCGAAGTGCCCCTGACACATCTATCCTAGAGTATAGCACGGTTTTGCCCCCCTTCAAAAGAACTCCGCGATACCGCGTGTTTTCGAGGCGAATACCCCCAGCGCTCCAGAGACGTCTCTTCGCCGAGCGGCTTCAAACCGGCACGCCACGGACAATGGGGGAACCCAGGATGCTACGCAGAGGGCGCGGGCCGCTCGGCGTCGGTGCTGCCGGTTGCCCGGATCAGGGCTGGAATTCATCCATGGTCTGGTCGATTTGAATCAGCTCGACGACGTCGTTTCTCTGGCGCTGGCCGGCGTCGGACGAGCTGCGCGTGATCGGCTGGGTGGTTCCGGCACCAACGATCTGGACGCGCTGCGGATTGATCCCGTTTTCGATCAGCACCGCCGCCGCCGCCCGCGCCCGCTGGATCGAGAGATCCATGTGGTCGGCAAACGGCGTGTCGTCCACGGGGCGCTTGCCGCAATAGCCGCGCACCTCGATCAGCGTCGTGTAGCCGCGCAACTGCTTAGCGTATTCGGCGATCCGGGCGACCTCGGTCTGACTCAGTTCGGCCGACAGCTCGGCGAAGCGGAAGCGGCCACCGGGCTGATAATGGTCGCCCGGGCGGATGTTGGTGACGCGCTCGCGGGTGCCCTGGGGGCCTTCGTCAGTGGTGTAGCCGAAGTCCTCGGGATGCACCGGCAAGACCAAAACGGTCATCTGGTCGACATTCTTGGGGACGAGCACCTCTTCGGTCGGCAGGTGCCGTACGCCGCCGGCATACCCGAAGGCCTCCTTGACGGCCTGCATGAAGTCCATCATCTTCTGGGTTTGCTCCATTTCGCTCATCGCCAGCAGCAGGACGAAGAAGGTCAGCAGCAGCGTGACCATGTCGCCGTAGGTCACCATCCAGGCCGGTGCGCCGGCGACTGCCGCCTCCTTCTTCTTTTTGACCGCCATCGCGCGATCTCCTGCGGGCTGGTCGGAGAGTGCTACTGGTTCCCGGACTCGATAATGCCGCGTTGCTCGGGATTAAGGAATGCCAGCATCTTCTGCTGAACGATGCGCGGGTTGTCGCCGGCCTGGATGCTCATCACGCCGCGGATGACCAGCAGCTTGACGGCAATCTCCTGGTCGCTGCGCAGGGCCAGCTTGTCGGCGACAGGCAACGCGAAGAGGTTTGCCACCAGCGAGCCGTAGAAAGTCGTCAGCAGCGCCACGGCCATCGCCGGTCCCAGGCTGTCGGCGTCATCCATGTTCTGCAGCATGATCACCAGGCCAATGAGGGTGCCGATCATGCCGAAGGCCGGGGCGAACTTGCCAATGCTTTCGAACAGCGCTTTGCCACTGCCGTGGCGCTCAACGATCGTCTCCACTTCCTGCTCAAGGGCGGCCTCGATCACGGCGGGATCCTGCCCGTCGATCGCCATCCGCAGCCCTTGCGTCAGAAACGGATCGCAGTCGCCTTCCGACAAGCGCGACTCGAGGCTCAGAATTCCATCGCGGCGGGCGACCTCGGCCAACTTCACCACCGTGATGACCGACTGGACCGGGTCGAGCGGTTTGGCGAACAGCGCGTTGCGAAAGACCTTGAAGACCTTGCTGACCTGCCCGAGAGGAAAGGAGATCAGAACTGCTGCCGAGCACCCCCCCAGAACCACCGCCATCGACGCGGGATCGACAAAGGCCCCCAGGCCGGACTTCATCAGGATCGCCGCGAGGATCAGCCCGGTGCCCAACACGATGCCAATAATGGTTGCAATATCCATGACCGCTGGCACGTCTCGCTACGAACAGGGGGGGGCGGTAAGCTCCGTCCCAGCCGGTGTACGCTAGACACCGCATTTCGTATCGACCCGGCAAACGGTCGCGTTGAATAGAGGTAAGTCAGCCCGCGTCGGAGTCGGGGGCGGGTCCGGAAATATCAGCTTCGGCGGCCGCGATCTCCTGGGCCGCGAGGTGACGCTGCGACTCGAGTGACAGACCATCGCGGGCAGCCCGCAGATAGCCCAGGGCGCGGGCAGAATCGCGCAGGTAACGCCGACAGATCAGCCCCGCGTAGAGTCGGACCTGCGCTGCGTCGCCGGCGGTCGGATAGGCTTCGAGGAAGCCTTGGTACGCCTTGACCGCCGCCTCGTAGCGCTGCGACTGTGCCAGATAGTTGCCCAGTTCAAGCTGGGCCGGTCGCGGCAATACGTGCTTGGCATCCAACTCCAGCAATTGTTGATAGAGGCGCGCCGCCTCGTCCAGATCATGCTCGGAGATCCGGTCGAGGATGTCTTCGCGAAGCTGCTCCACCGGCGTCAGCCTGAGCGGCTCCAGCGGGCGCGACTCCATCTCCTCCATGACGATCGGCCGCGCCGGGCGCAGGCCCGGAAATCTCATCTCGCCGGTGATGCCGCTGCGACGCCGCCAGCGGCTCCACAGTGCCAGCAGGTCGAACTGGTGGCGCGGCAGCCCGCGAAACAGCAGCATCCCCAGCGCCACCGCCAAGCCGAACGCGTATCCCCCCAGGTGCGCGGAGAAGGCGACGCCGGACTCCATCGCACCGCTGTACAGCGAGGGCGCGATGACGTTATCCCACAAGATGATCTTGAAGACGATGAAGAACATCGCCGGAAGCTGGATCGTCGTGACGATCAGGAGCCACAGCAGGATCGTGACGTGCACCCGCGGAAACAGCACCAGGAACGCCATCGTCACCGCCGCAATCGCCCCCGATGCGCCCACCAGTGGATTGGCGTTCGTCGCGGCGAACACGCAGCCGGAAAACACGCCCCCGGCCAAGTAGAAGATGACGTAGTTGACCGAGCCCATCCGGCCACAAACCGGGTTGCCGAATATCCACAGGAACAGCATGTTGCCCGCGAGGTGCCCGAAGCCGCCGTGCCGAAACTGGTAGCTGATGTATTCGTAGAGCGTCGGCACCGAAGCGTGCAGCGGCGGAAGCAACTCGGTCACGAAAGTGCTGTGAAACTGGTTGACCAGCAGGTAGACCGCCACGTTCAGCCCGACCAGCGCCCAGTTGCCCACGGGAGGTTTGCGCAGGCGAACATCTGTTCCGATCGGAATCAACATGCCTTCCAATCGCTCCGATTAGTGCGGCGTGCTCAGGGTTCTGGCCGTCGATGCTGGCCGCCTGCTGCGCTGCCCGCAGCAGCTTAACCGGCATCGCCGACGGCGGCGAGCATGCGGCCCCACAGTTCCCAACCGGGCGAGTTCCGCTCCGTCCGGCCCATCATTCGCTCGTCAAGTCCAGACGGGCAGCCCCCCGTCCAGCGTTCACGCCGGACGTCGAGTACACCCTGCGCCAAATATGCAAACGCGCGCCCGCGCTGGCTGATCGGTTGCCTCCCGCCGCAACGGCCTCGGTGTAAGCCGCGACATCGGCCACGTTCTTGTACCGCACGCCGTCGACCAGTCCCGCCGGCGGCGGCGACCAGCATGCGTTTGCAGTGCGGGCAGTGGATCTTCAAGGGCATGGCGTACTCGAGCGAAGCCGTTTGCAGCCCCTTCTGAAGGGCGGGGCGTCGAGCCACCCAGCCCGGCGCCACGGGGGCGTTGCGTGTGATTGTAAACTCATGCTGTCGGCGCAAGGTAGCGCGACATCCGTAGACGGTCTCAGATACCCGTCTGCTCTAGTGTACTGTCTCAGAAACAAGCAACCTTCTGTAGAGGTGGGGCGGGCGTCCCTGCCCGCCGTGACAGGCACGGAGGCCTGCCCCACCACGGTATCGTATTTGTGAGACACTACACTAGAGCCGACAGACTGATCGGATTGGGCATCAGCGCAGGCGGCGTCGTGACAGGGGGCGAGGGCTCGGGCGTCTGATTGAGTTTATCAGACGCTCTTTGAGAGAGTCTCGCCGACAGACATTTACCCAAGAAAAACATTGACGTGCGGGGTCCCCGGCCGCTACGCTATAAATGAGGAGTTAGCCAGAAGAAGCAGGAGCGAGGGGT
>CAZDTB010000298.1:0-6030 GCA_964508075.1 uncultured Planctomycetales bacterium | reverse complement strand
GGGGCGAAGAAGCCCGCCGCAAGCGGCGCGTCGGTGATCGGGTTGGCGGCGATGGTCACGCCGTTCGTGCACTTGAGCGGCGCGGCGCCGACTCGGCCGCTCGAGATCGTCTTCGCGATGGGCAGTGAAGTGTTGCTCGGCGTGCTGATGGGATTGGTGGTGCGGATGTGCTTCCTGGGCCTGCAATTGGGTGGGCAGGTGATCGCGCAGGAGTCGGGCTTGGCGTTCGGGCGGATTGCCGACCCGTCCACGGGTGCCGAGCACAGCATCATCAGCGGCCTGTATCTACAACTGGGCGCGGTGGTCTTCCTGATCGTCGGCGGCCACCGGGCCCTGGTCGCCGTCGCGCTCGACACGTTTAACACGATTCCGCTGCTGGGCAACTCCAGTACGCTTGTTCACGGACCGGACCTGGTTCTTGATGCGCTGACGTTGGGCGGGGAGATCGCCCTGCGCGTAGCCGCCCCGGTGATCCTGACGCTGTTTCTGGTTAATGCGGCGATGGGCTTCATCTCGCGGACGGTGCCGCAGTTCAACATTCTGACGATCGGGTTCTCGCTGAAGGGTCTGGTGGGATTCTTGCTGATGGCGATTTCGCTGCCCGCCGCCCTGGAAGCATTCACGGACGCGTTGGAGATAACCGTCGGCTGGATCGGCGCTTTGGTCGGCCCATAGTCGGGCGCGCGACAGCGAAGGTAGCGGCCGGGCTCTGTCCCGGCCGGCGTGACCGGTCGGAGACCGGTCCCCCAGAGAAAGTAGCGGCCGCCCCCCGTGGCGGCCGGAGAGAATGGCCGCATGGCAGACGACGACGCCGGAGAAAAAACGGAACAGCCAACCCCGCGCCGCCGACAGGAGGCGCGCGAAGAAGGGCAGGTCCCGCGCAGCACGGATCTGACGGCGGCGATCGCGCTGCTGGCGGCGCTGGTTCTGCTCAACATCTTCGGTCCCGGCATGCTCGAAGGCATGCTGTTGCTGATCCGCGAAATGATCGACTTCTCCGACATCTCGGGGACCACGCTGCGAACGTGGATCGCCCGGGCGGGCTACGCGGCCGCCGCCATGCTGTTGCCATTCCTGCTGCTGCTGATGGTTCTGACGGCGGCGGGAGCGCTGGCCCAAACCGGGCTGCTGCTGACGCCCAAGAAGCTGATTCCGAAGATCGAGAACCTCAGCCCGGTCAAGGGGATCAAGCGGCTGCTCTCGTTCGATTCGGTGACCCGCACCGGTCTGGGGCTGTTCAAAATGGGGCTGGTCGGGCTGGTGGCTTATTACACCATCGTGGCGCGGATTCAGCCGGTCCTGGGCACCGGAACCATTCCGCCCGCCGGCATCATGCACCTGGCCAGTGGGATCCTCTTCACGCTGATGCTGCGGCTGGCGCTGGTGCTGCTGGTTCTGGGGCTGATCGACTACTTCTATCAACGCCACAAAGTCGAGCGGCAATTGCGGATGAACAAGCAGGAAGTCAAGGACGAGTTGAAGCGGATGGAGGGCGACCCGCTGCTGAAAGCGCGTCGGCGGCAGGCCCAAGCCAAGCTCGCGATGCAGCGGGTCGCCATCGACGTCCCGCGCTCCGACGTAGTGGTCACCAACCCGACCGAATACTCCGTGGCGCTGAAGTACGACGAGGTAACCATGACGGCGCCGCGGCTCCTGGCCAAGGGCAAAGACTTGTTGGCGTTGCGGATTCGGCAGATTGCCCGGGAGCACGCGGTGCCGATCGTGCAGCGGCCACCACTGGCCCGCGGGCTCTACGCCGGCTGCGAGGTCGGGGACGAGATCCCACTGGCGTACTACCGGGCGGTGGCGGAAGTGTTGGCGTATGTGTACCAACTGTCCGGGAGGGCAGCAGGATAAACGTGGCATAGCGAAGTGTAGATATCGCGAGCGAGGCGGATTTCGCTGTCCGCCATTCGCTATTCGCCATTCTTGATTCCCGCGCAGCGAGCGCTCATGCTGAACAGAAACCCCATTCTGGCCTGGCTCGCCACCAACCGGGGGGTGTTGTTTCCCGCCGCCGCTGCCGCGTTGATCTTTGTCATCCTGATCCCGCTGCCGACCGGGATACTGGATTTCCTGCTGATCACCAACATCCTGCTGACCACCGTCGTGCTCATGACGGTGATGTACCTGCGCAGGCCGTTGGAGTTCTCGAGCTTTCCCTCGCTGCTGTTGGCGATGACATTGCTGCGGCTGGTGCTCAACACCGCCACCACGCGCCTGATCCTCTCAAATGGATCCGAAGGCACGCAGGCGGCGGGGCGGGTGGTCGAGGCGTTCGGGATCTTCGTGGCCAGCAACTCGCTGGCGGTGGGGGTGATCATCTTCGCGATCATCACGGTGATCCAGTTCGTGGTGGTCACCAAAGGGGCCACGCGGATTGCCGAGGTCGCGGCCCGCTTCACGCTGGACGGGATGCCGGGCAAGCAGATGGCGATCGACGCGGACCTCAACGCCGGCATGATCGACGAGAACGAGGCCCGCAGTCGACGTGAAGAAATCGCGCGGGAAGCCGATTTCTACGGGGCGATGGACGGTGCCAGCAAATTCGTGCGCGGGGACGCGATTGCGGGCATCATCATCACGATCGTCAACATTCTGGGTGGGATCTACGTCGGCATGATCGAAGGCGGCCTCGGACTGCGCGAGTGCCTCAACGTCTATACCAAGCTGACCATCGGTGACGGTCTGGCCAGCCAGATTCCGGCTTTCGTGCTCTCAGTCGGAGCCGGCATGCTGGTAACGCGCAGCACCGGGCGAACCAACATGGGCGAAGAGGTGATGTCCCAACTGCTGGCCAAGCCGGTCGCCCTGGCGATGGCCGCCGGCTTCCTGACCGTCCTGACGCTCACTCCGCTGCCGACCGTGCCGCTGGTTACGATGGCGATCGGCTGCGGGTTGATGGCGTTCTTCATCCGGAGAACGCATCTTTCGCGAGCCGCCCAGAAGGTCGCCGAGCAGCGTTCCCGGGAACGCTCCAAGCCCGAGCGGATCGAGTCGCACCTGACCATCGACGCCCTCGAGCTGCAAATCGGGCTCGGGCTGGTACGGGTGGTAGACAAGCAGCGCGGCGGCGATCTGCTCGACCGCATCACTTCGCTCCGCAAGCAGATCGCGATCGAGCTGGGGCTGGTCGTGCCGCCGGTCCGCATCCGCGACAACGCCAGCCTCGAACCGAACCAGTACGCGGTGCTGCTACGCGGGCAGGAGGTGGCCCGCGGGGAGCTGCACGTCGACCAGATGCTGGCGATCGATTCCGGGCTGGCAGCCGAGCCGCTCAACGGGCTCGAGACGAAAGAGCCGGCCTTTGGGCTGAAAGCCTGGTGGATTCCCGCCGACGAGCGCGACCGGGCGGAACGGCTGAACTACACGGTGGTCGGGCCGACCGGCGTGCTCGCCACCCACCTGACCGAGATCATCAAGCGGCATGCCGCCGATCTGCTGACGCGGGCCGATACCAACAAGCTGCTCGACAACCTCAAGCAGCGCAACGCGGCCCTGATCGAGGAGGTCATCCCGAACCTCCTCAAGGCGGGTGAAGTGCAGGCGGTCTTGCAGAACCTGCTTCGCGAACGCGTGCCCATCCGCGATCTGGAGAGCATCCTGGAGACGCTCGGCGACTGGGCCGCCAAGACCAAGGACATCGACATTCTGACCGAGTATGCCCGCAACGCGCTGGCGCGGACGATCTGTTCGCAGTACAAGGACGAGGCCGACGTGATTCACTGCGTCACCTTCGACCCGGCAACCGAGGACTACATTCAAGGAAACATTCAGCGACTCGAGCACGGCTCGTCACTGGCGATCCCGCCCGACCGCCAGTCGGAGCTGGCCCAGAAGACCCGACAGCAAATTGGGCAGATCGTCGGCGGCACCAATGTCGTCGTGCTCTGTTCGCCACAAGTGCGCTCGTGGATCCGCCGGTTGATCGAGCCGGTATTGCCCCAGACGGGCGTGTTGGGATTGAACGAGATTGTCAGGGGGATCGAGGTCCAAGCACACGGAGTAGTGAGTCTCGATGCAACCGGTGCAAACATTCCAAGCCTCGTCCATGCCTGAGGCATTGGCGCAGGTCAAACGCGAGTTAGGTGACCAGGCCGTCATCCTGGGTACACGCAGTTGTCCGCCGAAGGGGATCGGCGCCTTGACCGGCCGCTCCCTGGTGGAGATCACTGCGGCGCTGCCCGTAGCGGCGGCTCTCTCTCCGCCGCAAGTCCGCGCGGCGCGTCCGGCCGCGGGCCCGGCGGCGCTGCCAGCGTACGTGTATCCGCACTACCGCAAACTCGTTGAGAACGAGGTTGCCGAGCAGTTGGCGTTGCGCCTGGCGCGCCAGGTCGGAACGCAAGTGGGCGCAAGCGGCGTGGCCGACGCGCGGGTGGTCCAGCAGGCGCTCCGGCGAGCCATTGCCGACATGATCCCCGTAACCGGGGGGGTCGGATTGAAACCCGGGGCCTCGCGTCGGGTGGCGTTGGTCGGGCCGGCGGGCGCCGGGAAGACCACCACACTGGCCAAGCTCGCCGCTCACTTCGGGTTGCGTCTCAGGAAGCGGGTGGCAATCATCTCGCTCGATACACAGCGGCTCGGCAGCAACGAGCACGTGCGCCGCTACGCCGAGATCATTGGCGTGGAGATGCACACCGCTCAAACTGTCATGGGTGTCAAGCGCGTTTTGCGTGAGATGGAAGCGGTCGACCTGGTGCTGATCGACACGCACGGCGTCTGCGCCGGTGATCGCGAGCACTTCGGGCGGCTGGCGGCGGTGCTGCGTGCAGCGCGCCCGGACGAAGTGCATCTGGTTCTGCCTGTGTCAATGATCCCGAGCGTCCAGGCCCGGATGGGACAGCGTTTCGGACCGCTCGGCGTATCCGGCGTCGTGTTGACGCACCTCGATGAAGCGGTGGGCCTGGGCGTGGTTCTGAACGGGATCGAGAAGCTGGAATGGGGTTTGTCGTACGTGACGGACGGAGAGACCGTGCCAAATAACATCCAAGAGGCTTGCCCCAAGCGGATGGCGCAGCTAATCTTTCCCCTGGAGGGGTAGGATCTGGCGATCCGAAAGATGCGCGGATTGCGCACGCCGCCGCATGGGAGTGGCCGGCGGATGGCAGGGAGGCAGGCCGAGGCTGAGGTGTTGGTCGTCGCCGGCGGAAAAGGGGGCGTCGGCAAGAGCAATTTCGCACTGAATCTGGGGGTACAGCTCTCCCGTCTGGGACTGCGCACGATTCTCCTCGACGCCGATTTCGGCCATGCCAATGCGGATATCCTTCTGGGGATCGCACCGCAGCGCGGCTTGGTGGGTTTGCTGGAACGCTCCCGCGCGATCGAGGATCTGCTGAGTGAGGGTCCCGAAGGTCTGGGTGTGATCTGCGGCATCTCGGGGATGCGGCACGCGCGCAACGTCTGCGAAACCGATCCACTGCGGTACGTGGGGGCGCTTGTGCGTCTGAAGCGGTCCTGTGAGGTGCTGGTGGTGGATTGCTCGGCGGACGTGGCGGGGGCGGCGGCAACCTTTGCGCTGGCCTGTGACCGGTTGATCCTGATCACAACACCGGAACCGACCGCCGTCGCCGATTCATATGCCACGCTGAAGCTGCTCTTCCAGCGTGGATTTTGCGCCCGGGCGGGCGTGGTGGTGAACATGGCGGCGCGCGAGTCCGACGCCACGGACGCCGTCCGCCGCCTGCAACGAGTGGCCGAGCAGTTTCTCGGACTCAGCTTGGAGAACCTGGGCTTTGTGCCCTTCGACCGGCACGTTGCCAAGGCCGTGCGGGAGCAGGAGCCGTTTACGACACGGTATCCGCGTTGTGCCGCCAGCACGGGGATCGAGGTGATCGCTCGGCGTCTGCGTTTTCTGGGGGACAAGAGGCCGGGGCAGGTCGGGGTCTGGGGGCGCGTGGCCAGCCTGTTCTTCTAGCGTCGTCCAAGTCCACCGGGGAACTGGGCCGATAGAGAAAGACACGGACATACTCCATGATTGGCAGCATCAGCGCCCAGATCGCCCTTCTCGCGTTCGCGGCCGCGATTGTCGCG
>CAZDTB010000297.1:0-6032 GCA_964508075.1 uncultured Planctomycetales bacterium | reverse complement strand
TTGAACACTTCCAATTCCTTGGTCAGGAAGGGCGTGGCGCGCGGGCTCTGTACGTGGTGGGGCATCGGCAGGTAGTAGCTGTAATCGATCGGTATATGCTTTTGCCAACTGGTAAATGCCTGGCGGATGTGCAGGCAGGACTGGGCGATCGTGATTCCGTCCAGGTAGGCGAAGCGCCCCTTGAGCCCCTGCGCCAGGCAGTCCCGGCAGAACGGGCAGAACATCGCGAAGATGTGCGGCTCGGTGACGTCCTGCACCTCGTGACTTCCCAGGATGCGCACCGGTAGAATGCCGGCCGCGTACATCAGCTCCTCGGGGGCGTAGGTGCAGAAGTACCCGATGATCTTGCCTCCGGTCCGCTGCTTCCACTCCTGCGCATACTGCGCCCGGTTAACCCGCCAGTTGCGGAAGGTTTCGAATATCTCCAGGTCAAGCCCGGCTTGGCTTACCATAGCGGCGTCTCCCATGCGTTTTGGTTCTGATGTCGAACAGGATGAGCAGGGTCCTGCGTTCAACTCATGCTCCTCCCGGGGTCATGCCGGCAGGGCTCGATTCGTCGGCTCCCTCCGGGTCGACCATGCCGTTATCAGTTGGATAGCGCCAGCCCGGAAGCTCCGTGTTGACGCAGGCGTAGTTCATCTTGGGCGCCCGGGCGCCGCGGTCCAGTAGTGCGAGCAAGCCGGTGCTGACAAACGGGTTCTTCCTCGGGTTGAAGACCGCGCCGGTCTCCTTCGCCAGGGCCTCATCGTCGGCGCCGCGGGCGAGCTGTTGCTTGAACAATGCCCGGGAGTAGGGGGCGTCCTTGGCCATCAGCCGGGCCCGCTCGTAGCCCCGGCGGAGCGCCTCGAGCTCGTCGTCGAAGACGCCGTTGCTCAAAGCCACCTGGTAGGCCCGGTCGGCGGTCATCCCCTGGTCGAAGAGCTCAATAATGACAGAATCGCCCAGGCCGAGTCTTTTCAGTTCGCCCACCGCCCCAAAACCACCCAGGATAGCATAGTCGAGCTCGGGCTGATTGTATGTGCTATTGGGTTGCCAGTTGGTCTTTCGCTCGAGCGTGTCGAAGACGAAGCCTTCGGCATGCAGGTCGTAGCGCAGGTCGAGGAAGTAGCTGAACTCCGCCCCGCCGCCCCACTTCTCACCGAACACGCCGATCGTCGCCACCGGGCTTTGCTGGATCAGGCGGAACAAGCGCATGCCGTTGCGCGTGAACGCTGCCGCCTCCGCCTCGCTCAACGGGACGTAACCCTTCTCGCGCTCGAACCAGCCGCGGTTGAACTCGCGGGCATCCGCGCCGAGCATCCGCATCCCGGAACCGGCGGCAGAGAAGAGCACCGCCCCGCAGCGCCCCGCGCGGTGAAGCTGGAGGACCCGGTTGTAGGCGTGGGCCAACTGGTCGAGCGCCGCACGATTCCAGACGTTGCCGCGCAGCGGGCTGTTGAACACGATGCTACAGACGCGGTCGCGTGACGTGGGCTCGCAGAACTTCAGGTCGAGATAACAGCCTTTGTACTCGCCGGTGTCGAGGTCCAGCTCGGCCACCGGTGTGCGGAAGTACTTGCCGTATCCCAGCAGGCCCTTGAGGTTCCGCTTTTTCATCTCGTGCAGCAGGCACGGTCGGCCCCTGCGCGGGCCGCTCTCGCCGTCGATGTCGAGCATGTCCACCATGCACTTGTCGTCGACGTTCTCGTCGCGCGCCCGGCGAACGAGTTCGAGCACGCCGTCGATCGTGAGGTGTTTAATCAACGCGTCGATCACCTCGATGATTCCGACCTTGTAGCGCAGCCCGGCCCGGGTCGAGATGTTGATCTGCCCCGGCGTCGCAACGTGGTCCTGGATCAGGTCGAGGGCATAGAGGCAGATCGGCAGGGCATAACGTCGGAACGCCCGCCCGCCGGCATCGTCCGCACAGGCAACGTGCACCAGCGATTCGGCGCTCTTGATCCTGCCGGCGAGGCGGTCGCGCTCAGCCGCCTCGTAGTAGGACCAGAAATCCTTGCGCGAGATCTCACCGATCGGGACGTAAGTGCCGGAGGATGGATCGAGCACATGCTCGGGCTGGGGCCGGCGGCCATTGCTCCATGAGTAAAAGCCCTTGCGCGTCGCCGAGTTGACCCCGGTGCGGCCTTCCTTTTCCAGTTCGGCGATCCAATCGGGGTAACGCTTGCCGTCGCGGTTGTACAAGCCCCGCAGTCGATCAGTTTCCGGCAGCGCGCGGCCCATATGGCGCGACGATTCGGTGTAAGGCATGTGTCCGGTCTGATCGAGCACGGTGAACGGATTGGCGGTGAACAGGTCCCACAACCCGCCAAGCTGCACGATGTCCTGCCCGGTCTTCACGTCCCACGAGATGATCGCTCCCATGCCCTGGAAGATCGGATCGGTGAGGTAGCCGTGATGGTCGACCGGCAGGGCGATGACCGTCTTTTCGAGAATCTGGTCGGCGAAGACCACGCCCAGCGTGAACGTTTCGTTCGAGGCGTACTTGCCCTTCATGACATCGAGAAGTCGATTGGCTTCGAAGGGGAAGTAGCCGTGCACGGTCAGAAACTTCTCGCGCAACGCCCCGGACTTGAACAGGAGGGCGAGCTCGGCGGTCGTGTGTGAGGACGTGTTTGAGAAAACCGCTGCGATGCGTTCGGGGTCGACGGTCTGCTCGATCGTCTCGAAGATCTTGGCCTTGATCTCGCCCCGTTCGGTGGCCACTTCCCAGATGATGTCGGCGTTCTTGAGATCGTCGTACTGCTGGGTGTACTTCGTCCGGGCTTCGAGAGCCGTGGCATCCTGCTCGCGGATCTGGGCGCCCTTGACGCGTTGCTGCCACAGGCCGTTCAGCTTGGCCTTGGCTCGTTCCAGGGCCTCGGCCTGCACGTCCAGAAGGATGACCTCGTAATCGGTCTTGTTGAGCAGATCGACGGCGATGCCCTGGCCCATCGTGCCGGCGCCGATGACCGCTACACAGCGCACCTCGTTGACGCGTCTGACTGCCGGTTCGATCGACCTGTCGCCGAATGAAAACGCTTGTTTCATGTTGCTAGGTCCTGTCTAGGTCGATTCACCGCAGAGACCGCTGAGACCGCAGAGAGGGGCATTGAGAGCGTGGCCTCGAAGCTGCCCATCCGAATGAGCGGTTAGCGAGCACGTTCATACCTCGATCTCTTGCCTTTCTCTGCGTTCTCCGCGGTCTCTGCGGTGAATTCACTTGTCAGTATCGCGCACGATCACCGCAGCTCCCTGGCCTCCGCCGATGCATGCCGACGCGCACCCGTAGCGCACGCCGCGCCGTTCCATCTCGTATATCAAATCGGTGAGCAAGCGTAGCCCGGTCGCGGCCAGCGGGTGACCAATCGCGACCGCGCCGCCGTTGACGTTCGTGATCTCGCGGTCCAGCTTGAGTTCTTTCTCGACGCCGAGGTATTGGGCGGCGAAGGCTTCGTTGACCTCAAACAGCTCGATGTCTTTCTGTTCCAGACCGGCGCGTGCGAGCGCCTGCTGGATCGCTCCGACCGGTCCGCGCCCCATCACCCGCGGATCGACGCCGACCACGCCATAGCTGACGATCTCGTAGCGGGTCGGCAGACCCAGCTTCTCGGCCTCCGCGCGATCGACGACCACCGCCGCGCCCGCCCCGTCGCTGATCTCGCTGGCGTTGCCGGGCGAGACCAGCCGGTTGGGCGTGATGCCCGGGAGCTTCGCCAGCACGTCCAGCGACGTCTTGCGCACACACTCGTCACGGGTCAAATGCACGGGCCGACCAGTCAAATCGGTTGCGTCGATGGCGAAGATGCCGCGCAGCGCGTCGCCGCCATTGAAATGGCTGACGCGGTAGGCCGCCCGAGCACGGCTATGCGACGCATCTGCCAGTTCGTCACATTCGCGACGAGTGACTCCCATCCGCGTGCCGTACTCGTCGGCGGTGAACATCATGGCGGTCTCGGCCAGGTCGTGCTTGAGCCCGGCCAGCATGGCGTCTTCCACCTGGCCGCCTTCCACGAACTCCCAGAAGCTGGCCGCCGAGCGCCGTGGCGAGCGGATGATCTGCGGGACCCGCGACATCGTCTCGGCCGCCACGCAGAGTACGATCTTCGCGTCGTCGATCGCGTCGGGCAGTGCGACTTGCTGGAACGCGCTGATCGCGGTCTGAAACCCGCTACCGCAGATGCGCTGCACGAGCAGCCCCGGCGTTTCGACATTCAGATGGCACCGCAGAGACACGTTGCGCGGGAAGTAGATGTCCTGAGCCCCGGGCGCGGTGTACTGATACACCTGGGCGCCGATGGTTGCGTCAATCCGCTCGCGCGCTACGCCGCTGCGACGGATTGCCTCCTCGGCCGCCAGGACGCCCAGGTCCTCCGGCGCGAAGTTGCTCAGCGTGCCGCACTTGAGCCCGACCGGTGTCCGGACCGCCCCGGCAATGACCACACGTGGAGATTCGTTACGCATCACTACTAACCGTCCTTTGCGGTTCCTGAAGCACCTCGATGACCTCCGCCGACGGCAGGCGCGCCAGCAGGCCTTCGACCTTGCTCTTGAAGTTCTCCAAAACTGTCTTGCGCACCAGCTTGCCCGAGGGGGTCAATTCGCCGCTCTCCAGCGAGGGGCTGCGATCCGCCAACACCGCTCGGCGAACACGCTCATACTTGATCTCGATCAGCGGGTTGACCCGCGCGAGCTCCGCCGCGTACAGCTCACGCACGGCCGGATCGCCGAGGAGGTTGTCAGGGGCGACGTTGTGCTCAGCGGCCCAGCGGTGCAGATTGCCGAAGTCCGGGTAGATCAACACCGACACGTGGTTCTCGCCGCTGCCCAGCGCCACGGCCTGGCTGACGTAGGGCGACTCGTTGACCAGCACGGTCTCGATGCGCAAGGGGTGGACCTTCTCGCCGGTGGTGAGCTTGAAGGTTCCATCCTTTCGGCCGAGGATGCGCAGCCCGTCCTTGGTGAACTGGCCGAGGTCGCCCGTGTGGAACCAGCCGTCCTCACTGATGACGTGTGCGGTGGCCTCCTCGTCGTCGAGGTAGCCCTCCATGACATTCGGGCCCTTGACCAGGATCTCCTGCTCACTGTCGATGCGAACCGCCACCCCGGGCAGCGGGAAACCCACATATCCGCTTTGCCACGTGCCGTCCTTGGTCGTGGCGGTTACACATGGCCCGGTTTCGGTCAGGCCCCAGCCCTCCAGCACGGGGATCTGGTGCCGGCGGTACTCGGTCTCCACGTGTGCCGGCAACGCCGCCCCGGCGGTAAAGACGAAGCGTAGCCGCCCGCCGAAGACGATCTGCGATACCTCCGGGCGTTCCCGGCCGCGGGTCACCAGCAGGTCGTGGACGCGTGGCACGCTGAAGAAAATCGTGGGGTCGAAGGCCTTCCAGTTCTCGATCAGCCGGTCGATATCCTTGCCGCGCGAATCGTCGAGACACAGCTCACATCCGTTGTAAAGGGTCATGAAGCGCTCGAACAGACCGCCGAAGCTGTGATGCCAGGGCAGGTAGTTCATGTAGACGTCGTTGTCATTGACGTCCCACATCAGCGACATGGCTTTCTGCTGGGAGATGAGATGCTGGTGGCACAAACGCACGCCCTTGGGCGCTCCGGTGGTTCCGGAGGTGTACATGATCACGCATAGGTCGTCCGGCTTGACATCGTTCACCTGCTCTTGTAGGCGCTCCTCCGGTACCCCGCCGTCGGCCGTGAGCGTGGCAAAGTCCAACGCCCCCCAACGCTTGCAGCCCGCGTCGAAGTCCATGCAGTAGACCTTCTCGACCGAAGGGTGCTGGTCGCGTTTGATCTTCTCGAGCTGGTGCTTGCCCGAGACGACCACATAGCGCGGCCTGGCCCGGCTGAGAACGTAAGCGATCTGCGGCGCCTGGTAGCCGGCAAAGATCGGGACCGTGACCGCCCCGATCGACATCACGGCCAGCTCAAACATGAACATCTCGGCGCGGTTCTCCGAGATCATGCCCGTGCGGTCGCCCGGCCGGATCCCCTGATCGACCAGATGACGGGCGATCTGGAAGGTCTGACCGGCAAACTCA
>CAZDTB010000296.1:0-6048 GCA_964508075.1 uncultured Planctomycetales bacterium | reverse complement strand
GGCATGATCGTCAGGGATGAGGATACCTGCATGGTCGACGTCGCCAAGTATTTTATCGAGTTCCTCAAAGAAGAGTCGTTCGGCAAGTGCTACCCGTGCCGCAAGGGCACACAGCTTATGCACGAGATCCTGGACGACATCTCCAAGGGAAAGGGGACGGCTGAACATCTGGCGCTTCTTGAGGAATTGGCGCAGGTTGTGAAGGACACGACCATGTGCGGCCTGGGGCAGACAGCGTCGAACCCGGTTCTGAGCACGCTCCACTATTTCCGTGACGAGTACGAGGAGCACATCCGCCACAAGAGGTGCAGGGCCTTCGTTTGCAAGGAGTTGGTCGGGGCTCCCTGCCAGGCGGCCTGCCCCCTGGACACCGAGGCGTGGCGCTACGTCGCTCATATAGCGCGAGGTGAATACGAAGAGGCATACCAGGTAATCCGGCAGGCCAATCCGTTCCCCTCGGTCTGTGGCCGCGTTTGCTCTCATCCGTGCGAAGATCACTGTCGTAGCGCTACGGGCGGCAAGCAGGCGATCGCCATCCGTGCTCTGAAACGGTTTGTCACCGATCGCGTGGACCCGTCGGTTTACAAGCCGAAGAAGACGCCCAGCACAAACGGCAATGGCGCGAAGATCGCCATCGTCGGTGCGGGCCCGGCTGGACTTGCCGCCGCTCATTACCTGTCGCTCGGCGGCCATAAGCCGACGGTCTTCGAGGCGGAGGACCAGCCCGGTGGAATGCTGGTCAGTGGGATCCCTTCGTTCCGTCTGCCGCGGGACGTGTTGGACAAAGAAATCGAGGGGATTCTCGCTAACGGCGTTTCTCTCCACTGTAACACAGCGCTCGGCCGAGACTTCACCGTGGACAGTCTCTTAAAGGACGGCTTCAAGGCGGTCTTCCTCGCCACCGGCGCCCACAAGAGCCGCCGGCTCGGGCTGGAAGGGGAAGACTGCAAGGGGATCATCCCCGCGATGCGCTTCCTGAAGGCGTTCAACCTGCAAGGCAAGCAGTTGGCGCACGGACGCGTAGCGGTGATCGGCGGCGGTAACTCTGCCATCGATGCCGCCCGGGTAGCGGTGCGACAGAATGACGTGAAGAGTGTCGCGATCCTCTATCGCCGCACCCGGGACGAGATGCCCGCCTTCGAGGAAGAAATCGAGGCGGCGCTGACGGAAGGAATAGAGTTGCAGATCCTGGTCAGCCCGGTCGGCGTACGCACGGACGGCGGGGCCGTGAGCGGCGTAACGGTCATTCGCAACCGTTTGGGGGATCGCGCCGCCGACGGACGGCGCAGACCAGTACCCATCCCCGGTACCGAGACCGACCTGCCTTTCGACACGATAATCGTGGCCATTAGTGAGGCCCCAGATCCCTCGAGCTTTCTGGCTGCGTCCTCGCAACCCCTGGAAATGGGAGCAACCGGCGCGTTGCGATCGGCCCCCGCGACGCTGACGACGAGCCGACCGGGCGTCTTCGCCGGAGGTGATTCGGTCACTGGCCCTAACACCGTAGTTGACGCTATCGCCGCCGGCAAGAAGGCTGCTGTGATGATCGGGCGTTGGCTGCGAGGCGAGGAACTGGAGCGGCCAGCGGTGGCCCCCAGGCTGCCGGAGGTTTACGTTGAGTCGGTTTCGCTCGGCGAGGAGGAACTCGAAGAGGCCGACCGGGTCCCGGTCCCCGTAATCCCCGCCGCATCGCGCAAACGGAGCTTCAACGAAGTGGAGTTGTCACTTTCCGTTGAAGATGCAACCAGGGAAGCGAGACGCTGCTTGAGGTGTGACCTGGAGTTCACTCAGCCCAAGGAGGATGAGACCGCGCGCCCGGCCACCGTGGGAGAGACGGTATGATAACCTTGCAGATCAACGGCCTGGAAGTCGCGGTCGAGGAAGGCACGACGCTGCTCGAGGCCGCCCGGTTCCTCGGCTTTCCCATCCCAACGTTGTGCCACATGGACGGGCTGTCGCCGTACGGAGCATGCCGGCTGTGCGTGGTCGAGATCGGGGAAGGGCCGAAAGCCAAGCTGGTCAGTTCGTGCACCTATCCGGCCGAGGAAGGTCTCAAGGTGCGGACAGCCTCCTCCCGTGTTCTCCGGGCCCGCAAGATGGTTCTGGAACTCCTGCTGGCCTCGTGCCCGCAGTCCAAGACGATCCAGGACCTGGCCGCCGCCCACGACGTGCGCCAACAGCGGTTCCGGCAGGAATACGAAGATTGCATTCTTTGCGGGCTGTGCGTGCGGATGTGCGCGGAGCAGATGATGGCCAAGGCCATCGGCTTCCGCGGGCGAGGGCAGACCCGCAGCATCGGCACGCCGTTTGACATCAAGTCGGAAGTATGCCGGCTGTGCGGCGGCTGCATGTACGTCTGCCCCGCCTGCCAACTCCGCTGCACTTACACCGAGCCGGAGAAGGCCATCTGCGGCGCCTGTGCCAACCTAAGCCCGCCTTGCGTCGAGAAGGAACAGTTCGACGACATGATGTGTTACATGGCCCCCTGCGTTGCCTGTGAAATAGAGAAAGAATAACAGACGGAGGAATAGACTCGATGCTAACGTTACTCTCAAGGGTTAACAGCTCGGCCGCTACGCTCAGCAAGAATCGGACCGAAGGCTCCGTCACGCCCAGTTCGGGCATGTGCGTCACCTGTGTGGACGGCTGCATCGGCATGTGCGAGATCGGCAAGTCCGCCTACCGGGGCCACGAGGTCATCTACCCGCAGCCCTTCGGCGTGATTACCACCGCCGCGGAGAAGGTCTACCCGGTCGACTACTCGCACTTCAACATCATGGGCACGGCGGTAGGGGCGCACGGCATCGAAGCTGACAGCGACCAGGCCATCTTCCCAGCGGTCAACCTCGAAGTCCACTTTGGGCACGACAAAGGCATCAAGTTCCGCTATCCGTGGGTTATCCCAGGCATCGGCTCGACCGACATAGCCAAGAACAACTGGGAGGGCTTGGCCATTGGCTCCGCGCTGGCCGGCACCGGTCTGACCATCGGCGAAAACGTGGTCGGCATGGACCCCGAGTCGGTTATTCAGGACGGGCGCGTGATCGACACCGTGGACCTGAAACGCCGGGTCGGCCTGTACAGGGAGCACCAGCGCGACGGATACGGGGCCATCGTCGTCCAAGCCAATATCGAGGACACCCGCTTGGGCACGCAGGAGTACGCTATCGAGAAACTGGGAGTGGAGTGCGTCGAGCTCAAGTGGGGACAGGGGGCCAAGGACATCGGCGGCGAAGTCAAGATCACCAACCTGAAGAAGGCCCAGATGCTTTACGAGCGCGGCTACATCGTGCTTCCCAACCCGACCGATTCGCACGTCATCAAGGCGTTCGAGCGCGGTGCCTTCAAGGAGTTCGAGCGGCACTCGCGGATCGGGATGGTCAGCGAGGAATCCTTTGCCAAAAGGGTGGGAGAGTTACGCAAGGCCGGCGCCAAGTACATCTTCCTCAAGACCGGTGCCTACCGGCCGGCGGACCTGGCCCGCGCGGTCATGTATGCCACCAAGTACAAGCTGGATTTGCTCACCGTGGACGGCGCCGGCGGCGGGACGGGCATGAGCCCCTGGCGGATGATGAACGAGTGGGGCGTGCCGCCCGTCGAGCTGCACTCGCTGCTTTACAAGTACGCCAAGTTCCTCGCCGACAAGGGAATGAAGGTGCCCGCCTTGGCGTTCGCCGCCGGGTTTGCGTTCGAGGATCAGATCTTCAAGGGTCTGGCTTTGGGGGCGCCGTTTGTGAAGCTTATCGGCATGGCTCGCGCTCCGATCGCGGCGGCCATGGTGGGCAAGACCATCGGGCGGACGATCAACGACAACCAGATCCCCGTCTACATTGAACGCTTCGGGAACAGCAAAGACGAGATCTTCGTGACCGCCGGCGAGTTACGGAAGGAACTTGGCGACGAGGAGTTCGAGAAGGTCCCGACTGGCGCGCTCGGCCTCTACACCTATTACGAGCGGCTGGGGCAGGGCCTGCGCCAGTTCATGTGCGGTAGTCGAAAGTTCGCGCTGGAACATATTTCGCGCGACGACCTGGCCTGCCTGACTCATGAGGCTGCCGACATCAGCGGCATCCCGTTTATCACCGACGTGGACAAGGCCGAGGTCGAGGAGATCCTCAGCAGTTAAGGCGTAGGAGACGTACGACACGAAGCAAGAGCCTTTGCCTTCGGTGCATTGGAGCAGGTTTCTCCTTGAGAAGCTAGCCAGCCTTCTCCGTGCTTACCGATACGGGTGCCCTGCCCTCCGGATGGGGGGCGGGGCATCCCGCTCATTTCGTGGAAGGGCGACGGGATACCATGCGGATCGCGATACTCAAACGACTGCTGCGTCCAATCCGGTGCCTCCTCCTGCACGTTATCGCGAACTCGGGATTCCTTTGCTCGGTCTACTACGCGGTGTGTTCAGGTTCCTTCCGGCGCGAGCATCGCGGGGTCGTCTGCGGTCGCCTGAACTACATGAAGCAGGCCCAGGACCCTTCCGGCAGCCAGTACCTCCTGCGGCGCAACATACATCTCCTGGAGAAAGGGCTGTTAATGCGGCCGCGGCGCGGCGTGTTCGCCCTCGATTACATCCAGGAGACTGTCGCCTGCTACGGTCGGGCGCTCCAGCTTAAACAGACCTCTCCCGAACTCGTGTGCCAGAGCGAGCTGCAGTGGGCCGCGGACGTGCTGACGCGGTACTTCGAGGTGACCGGACCGCATCCGATCATTGATGGTCTCAGGGACCGGTTCCGCAGGTTGCAGGCTGGCCTGCCGGAGCGCGCCCCCGCGGCCGTGCCCCATGAGCGGGGCCCGGTCGGGCCCCCGCCCGTCAAGTTCGAGGAGCTACTGGAATTGGCCCGGCGCCGCCGGTCGGTTCGCTGCTTCTTGCAGAAGCCCGTGCCCAGGGAGATGATCGACCGGGCCATCGCGGTAGCGGCGTTGTCCCCCAGCGCCTGTAACCTTCAGCCCTTTGAGTTCCGCGTGTTCGACGATGCGGAACTGACGCAGATGATTGCATCGATCCCAACGGGAACCGTCGGGTTCGGTCACAACTTCCCGGCGCTCGTCGTGCTGATCGGCAAGTTGCACGCCTGGTCCAGTGAGCCGGACCGCCACCTGATCTACATTGACGCGTCCCTGGCGGCCATGGCGTTCCTCTTTGCCCTCGAGTCACAGGGGCTCGGCTCCTGCTGCCTCAACTGGCCCGATCTGGAGTCGCAAGAGCGCAGAAGGGCCAAGCTGCTGGGACTGTCGCCGGACGAAAGGGTGATCGTGCTGATCGCGCTGGGCTATCCGGATCCGAAGGGATTGGTGGCCTACTCGCAGAAAAAACCGCTGGCCGAACTCAGAAGCTTCAACATCAGTTGGTCCCGCGCTAGCGAAACCTGAGTTCCGAAACTGAACGACCCACGGGTTAGCCCGGACTATTCATACCGCAGAGAGCGCGGAGAGTGCAGAGTGTTGTTGAGACAGAAGTTGTGGCAGAATCCGAGTGCGTTTCGTTTTGACAGTGTGTATCACCTGTCCTTCTGCGTCGGCTTCGCTAACCTCTTTTCTATCACCTCTCTGCGATCTCTGCGTGCTCTGCGGTGAATTATCCGGGTTAGTGAACCACGCCGAGGCCGAGACGCGGCCCGCGGCGCATCTTTTCCCACGTTCGGCAGCTCGATCGCGGTCGTGCCGCCGGGAGTCTGTGAGTCTCGGTTCCGTCGGCACGCTTGGGTTGTGATGGGATTCGGCCCGTCGGTGCAGGGAGCAGACGAAGGATCTCAGGGACGGTCGAGGTAGTAAGAATGGCACGACGGATCGAGCAAACGGGCAGCTCTCACGGGGGCGCATGACGGTCTGGGCGGGCCGGAAGCTGGTTTGCGAGCGCGCAACCGGCGATGAGGTGGGCATCGCATAGCCCCGGAGGGGCGTCAGTCAGTAGCCGGGGGCGCCAGCCCCCGGAACGCGAGCACACCACAAACCCAGCCCCGGAGGGGCGGCGGAAGGGCCCACCCGGCACCCGTTTCCGTCGCCCCTCCGGGGCTGGTCCTCTCGCGCCAACGCGTCCGGGGGCTGGCG
>CAZDTB010000295.1:0-6050 GCA_964508075.1 uncultured Planctomycetales bacterium | reverse complement strand
CATCGACGGAGTCTGGCTGGATGACAACCCGATGATGAACGAGGAGCAGGTCTATCCGCACTTGCCTGGCTACTACTGGAGCTTCGGTAGCCGCCCGGGCTGCACGGCCGACGGCCAGGCGTACTGGGTCGGCGGAATCACCGATACTCAGGGCGGGTCGACGCAGATCCGCGGCCTGTACTTCGGCGCCGGGGCGACCGAGGTGCTGATGGGCGGTACCGCGATCGGCGGCGTTGCCGAACTGATTGAACCCGGCGGCCTCGACTTCGACGCCCGCTTCTCAGCCTTCGGGGCCAACTACATGACGCCGGTCACCGTCGACAGCAGTACGACCGATGACGGTGTGGTGGTACTGAACGGCAACGCGCTGATGGCCGGCGGCAGCATCGTGCGCGAGGCGTCGCCAGTACCCGCCGGCATCGGTGGACTCGCCGGCGAGAACTGGGGCAACTTCGACTTCATGGGCATCACCGAAGCGGGCGGCTACCTGGTCACCGGTGACACCGACGCGGACAGCGCCATGGACGAGTTCGTGATGCTGGACGGTCAGATCGTGCTGCGCGAGGGCGATCCCGTGGCCGACGGTGTCCTCGACGGCGCTATCGAGGGCGCGTATCTCAACGAGAACGGCGACTTTGCCTGTATCTGGGACATCACCAACGTCGACGGGAATTTCGAGGTTTTGCTCTTCAACGGCGGTCTGGTCTTGATGGAAGGTGATCTGGTCGACTGGAACAACGACGGCATCATTGACGCGCTCGATCAGGGGGCCTTCCTGACCGATTTCACCGGCATCAGCGCCCTGACGCTCGGCGATCGCTACGGCGCCAACCTGGCGGACATCTACTTCACGGCCGACTGCAACGTGGGCGGCAGCATCCTCGAGGGCGGCTTCCGAATGACCGTGCCGGAGCCGGCCACGTTGTCACTGCTGTTGCTCGGCACCGTGGCGCTGCTGCGTCGGCGGTAAACTGGTTCGGTCCCGGCCGATTAGGACCGCGACCGTAACCCCCCGCGAGTTCAGAAACCGGGTCGTGCAACCACGGCCCGGTTTTATTACGCGCGTCCGGTACGCCTCGCGCGCCGTTACTCCGCACGGCGTCTAGAGACTCCGATCCAGCCGGCGGTATTGAATCGCCTCCGAGAGGTGCGTCACGCTGACGTGCTCTTCGCCGGCCAGGTCGGCGATGGTGCGGGCTACACGCAGGACCTTGTCATGCGCCCGAGCGCTCAGACCCAGCTTACTCATCGCCTCGCGCACCACACGCTCACCCTCGGCATCGATGGGGGCGTGCTTGCACAACTCCCACCTGAACATGTGGCCGTCGCTGCGATTGTCATTCACTGCTCTGCTCGACGCTCCGATCCGGCGGCTCGTTCCTAGTCGCCTCGATTCAGGCTGGCCATGCTGACCTTGATATCAAGCACGGGCGTTCCATCGAAAGCGTCCAGGTTGCGAACAACCAGCGTGGTCCCCTTGACCCCCAAGAGTTCAACCTCCGTGACCCCGATCGGCGTCAGACGGTCCGGCGTACGCGAGGCGAACGGACCCACCTGCTTTCCGTCATACCCCCGGGCAAACACGCTTCGGATCGGCCTGGCCTGGTGAAAGTGCCACAAGATCAGCAGGGACGATTCATCTTCAAGGCCTTTCATGAAACGAGCCATGCCGGGATACAGATGGATCTCCGAAACATCGCCGTCGGTTATGCCAAAACCGCCGGGACCACGGTGTTTGTCGTTGACGACGTAACCGATGGGTCTGATTGTGATCGGCTCGGCGTCGTCGGGGTACAGGGACTTCAGGGGAACCGCGGCACCATCGATGAGTATCACTGAATTACCCTCGTAATTGCGATTGAGCTGGCTGCACCCGGCAACCGCGAGCAATGCCATCGGCGTTGCGAGAATCATGGACCGTCTCCAGTGTCTCATTGCCGGTCTCCCTCAAAGGCTTCGATCCAATCGCCGATACTGAATTGCCTCGGACAGGTGCGTGGAGCTGACGCGCTCTTCGCCGGCCAGGTCGGCGATGGTGCGGGCGACGCGCAGGACCTTGTCATGCGCCCGGGCGCTCAGACCCAGCTCGCTCACCGCCTGACGGAGCACGCGCTCGCCCTCGGAATCGATCGCGGCATACTTGCGCAGCTCGCGGCTGGACATGCGGCCATTGGTCGTGGTCGAGCTCCGGCCGAAGCGCGCACGCTGAACGTCGAGCGCTCGCTGGACCTGCTCGCGCAGCGTGGCGCTGTCGGTGCCCGGCTGCATGTCGCGCAACGCGCTGATCGGGACGGCGGGCACCTCGATGTGGATATCGATCCGCTCGAGCAGCGGGCCGGAGATACGGGAGAGGTAGCGGTCGATCTGAGGTGCGGAGCACTTGCACGGGCGGCGTGGGTCGGTGAAGTACCCGCAAGGGCACGGATTCATCGCCGCCACCAGCATGAATTCCGCGGGGAACTCGACCGAGCTGTGGGCGCGGGCGATGGTGACGGTGCCGTCCTCGATCACCTGGCGCAGCGACTCGAGCACGCTGCGCGTGAACTCAGGAAACTCATCGAGAAAGAGGATGCCATGGTGCGCGAGCGAGACTTCACCGGCGTTGGGGATGGTTCCGCCGCCGACCAGTGCGGGGATACTGATCGAGTGGTGGGGGTGGCGCACGGGCCGCGTGGCCATCAGGCTGGCCTCGCGCGCCAGGTTGCCCGAGGCCGAGTAGATCCGCGTCGTCTCCAGCGACTCTTCCAGATTCAGCGGCGGGAGGATCGTTGGCAAACGCTTGGCCAGCATGGTCTTGCCGGTCCCGGGCGGGCCGATCATCAGCACGTTGTGTTGGCCCGCGGCCGCCACCAGCAGGGCGCGCTTCACATGCTCCTGGCCACGCACGTCTCCGAAGTCAATGTCGTACTGTGAAGCCGTCTCAAAGAGCGCCTCCAGATCAACGACGGTCGGCTCGAGTGGCAACTCGCCGGCCAGCAGACCAGCCGCGTCCGCCAGCGACGTGATACCATAGACTTCGATTCCATCCACGACCGCCGCTTCCTCGGCGTTCTCGCGTGGGACGATCAGCCCGCGGAAATCGTTTTCGCGGCCGTGGATCGCCATCGAGAGCGCCCCCTTGATCGGGCGAACGCGGCCGTCCAGCGCCAACTCGCCGGCCAGCAGGTAATCCTCGGCGGTATCGCTGCGAATCTGGTCATCGGCTAACAGCATCCCGATCGCGATCGGCAGGTCGAACGCCGGCCCTTCCTTGCGCACGTCCGCCGGAGCAAGGTTGATAGTGGTCTTGGTGCGCGGCGGGGCGAAGCCGGAATTCGTCAGGGCGCTGCGGATGCGGTCGCTGCTCTCCTTGACGGATGAATCGGGCAGTCCGACCAGCGTGGGGAAGCCGAAACCGCGACCGGTGACGTCCACCTCGACCTCGCAGGTGACCGCCTCGATCCCGGTCAGCGCCATGCTGTGGATTCGCGCAAGCATTAGGCAGACGTTAGCATTCGGAGCTATCGCCCGCAAGCGTGGCGCTGCGGCGGGCCGTCCACGCGTCGGCGACGATCCTGGAGGAGGGTGTGCTAGTCGTCAATCGCTGCCTGCGTGTCCGGATGCCCGGGTGGGCACCGCAGGTACACTTGTCCTCGGGGCATTCCAGCCTCTGTCAAGACGTATCCGTGTTCTTGCGCGAATGCCGCCAGCGGATCCTCGAGTTTGCCCTCGAAGCCGAGCAGGATCGCGTCCGGCGGGTTGGCGGCCAACAGCGTGCGAACAGACTTGGGCGAGCTGCCGGTGTATCTGTCGCGACGTTCATTCTCAATCAGATCACCCACGCGATAGAGAAACGGTCCGGTTGACAGCTCGGCGTAGATCTCCAACCCGCCTTCAAGTGGGTAGATCGGTGCGAGCGTCGCCACTCTGACGGAAGCACCTGCGGAAGACGTCACTTGGGCCAGGCGTTGACCGGCCTGGCGCGTGCTGATTGGGGTCCACGCATCGGGATGGGGGAGACGGCGCAGATAACGAAGATTGGTGGCCACTCCAACTAGAACGGTCAACACTGCCAGCCCGGTGATTGCTTGTCTCAGCAGACGATCGTACGGAACCGCCCAGCGCCCCATCAGGCCCGCCAGCAGAATCACTACGAAGGGAACGATCGGTGCCAGGTAGTCCCGCTGCATCGGCGTGGGCAGGAACGCGCCCAGCACAGCGGCTGCGAGCGAAAGCGTCGCCACGGTGATTGCGTCCGCTGGACTCGCCATTCTGCCCGCGACAGATCGATAGTTCGCGTATCGGCGGTGCCAGAGTACTAGGCCGAAGGCAATCAAAAGCGCGACGCCGCTGCCCTTGACAAGATACTCAGCGGCAAAAACGAGCTTTCCGATGAGCGTCATGGCACGGGCGGAATCCGCAACCGATCTCCAAAGCAGATTCACACCGTGATATCCCACGTTGTTGAACCACGCCGCCTCCGCGTCGGTTGTGGCGAAAATCCAGACGGCCGGCGCCAGGGAGAGCGCCAGACCCAGGGAGAACGGGAGCAGCCCGTGGGCAAGCCGATCCTTCAGTCGCTTCCGCCGAGGGGTCGCGAGACACGCCACCAGCAGTGCCAGTGCAAGCGGCGCAGCCATCAGCCTGGTTCCGATGGCCAGGCCCGAGAGTACGCCCGCCAGAGCGGACCACACTGCCCCGCCCCTCGGCGACCGTACGGCGCGGACGAACAGATAGAACGCGGAGAGTGACAGGGCCAGCGCGACGACGTGATTGCGCGCGTAGGGCAGCACAAAGAGCGTGAGATGGTGCCCCGCAAAGAGAACCGTGCAGAGTGCTGCCATGCGCCGCGAGCCGGAAAGCTCGCGGCACGTTCGATGAACGATGTAGAACGCCACCAGCGCCATCACCAGCGCGACCGCGCGACCGCAGAAGAGAAGGTACGACTGGTCAGCCAGATCAAACACCAGGGCGTACAGAAAAGGCAGGTACGGAGCCTGCAAATAGGCAAAATCCGCATAGAGGCCTTGCTCGCCCAGCAGCATACCGGCCGCCACGTACATGTGTTCGTCATGGCTCAGGGGTACGCAGAGCAGAAGCGTGACCGGCAAGACCACGGCTGCGAGGAAAGCAAGCGCTCTTATCCAGACCACGCGCGCCTCCAACACTCACCCTCGTGGTGCTTCTCCACACTGCATGGCGACGCACCCGGCTACGCGGTGCGCCAGCATGGTCAGAGTTTTAGGCGGGCAGGGCAAGTGCCGCTCGCAGCGCAAAACACAGGGGAACCGGTCCGATCGCGGCCGGTTCCCCAGTACAGGAGGAGGAGTTCCTGTGTGCTCATTTCTAGGCAGCGCGCCGCCGTGGTTTCCACTGAGCCCCTGTTTTTCGGTCCGGCGTCGGGCGAGCCCGTGGCGGAACGTGAAGGCAGGCCGTCCCGCTTCGCCTCAGGCAAAGCACCAGTAAAAAAAGGGCGCCCGCTGCGCCAGCGGACGCCCTTTACAGGAGGAGGAGTTGGCTTTTTGAGAAGCCGGTTATTTATAGGCGCGGTCGCGGGCTGATTTCCACCTGAGAGCGTTTTTTTTGGGGCGTTTTTTTGCAACTGATGCTCTGCAAAGGAGATACGGTTGTCCCGGCGCGTGCCGCTCTCAGAAAACCATCTGGAAACACACGCTCACGATACGCTCGCCGGCTTCTTGTCCGCCCCGACTGCTCGAGGCAATCACGACCATGGGACGGGGCGGCGCTCCGTCCGTGGCCTTCCCGCCCCGTTCGACGGGTTGCCGTTATAATCACGCCCGGCGTGATCGCCGCACTGAATCGCACATTGACGGGAGTGGCAAATGATCGGGCTGATCGGCGGTACCGGACTGGGCGAAGCGCTGTTTGGCGACACACACGCAGAGGAGCACCATGTCGACACGCCGTTCGGCAAGCCGAGCGGCCCGCTGCGGGTAGTGGATTGGCACGGATCGACGATCGCGCTGTTGGCCCGGCACGGCGACGGGCATGTGCTCAACCCGTCGCAAGTGCCGTATCGCGCGAACATTTACGCGCTCAAGTCGCTCGGG
>CAZDTB010000294.1:0-6066 GCA_964508075.1 uncultured Planctomycetales bacterium | reverse complement strand
CCATGTCCCCAATCACCCGACCCGGCGCGCACCCCGTCCGACCCTTCTGCGACTGAGGCAACGAAAGACGGTGAGCGCGAGCGACTGGCCCTTGACCTGCCGACCTCGTTGCGACTGGCGTTTTCGTCCAGCCGCGATTATCTGGATCAGAAAGAGTCGCTGTATCTGGCGGGCCTGCGCTTCACCCTGACGCGCTACAACTTCGGCCCGATCCTCAACTCGACCATTTCCTATCTGTGGAGCGATGCGGAGAATGCCAGCGGCAGCGATTCGCTGGCGGCCTCGCTGGGCGCGAGCCAGATTCTGCCGACCGGCGGGGATCTTTCCGTCTCGGGCACGGTATCCGGGAGCCGCTCGGACGATCCCGATCTTTTCGATCCCCCCGACCCCGCGGAATACGCTTACGACTCGACCGTCCAACTGAATCTGAGACAGCCGTTGCTGCGCGGGTTTGGCTACGAGGTGTCGCACGAGGCGCTCACGCAGGGCGAGCGCAGTCTGATTTACGCGCTGCGGGCGTTCGAGCTGTTTCGCCAGGATTTCTGCATCCGTGTCACCCAGGCGTATTACCGGCTGGTCGGCCAGATGAGGCAACTCGCGAATCAGGAGCAGAATTACCAGGACGCCGTGTTCGACCGCCAGAAAACCGAATCATTACAGCAACTCGATCGCGCCAGGCAGGACGATGTGTTCCTGGCACGTCGGCGCGAGATCCAGGCGAACGACACATTGCTGGTGGCGCGCACCGACTATGAGCTGGCCTTGGACGACTTCAAGATCCTGTTGGGCCTGCCGACGTCCACGCAGATCGAGATTCCAGACGAAACCCCCGTTTTTGAGCCGGTGCGGGTCGACCCACGCTCGGCGGTCGAGGTGGCCCTGCACAACCGGCTGGACCTGCACACGCTGCGCGACCAACTGGAGGACACCGAGCGGCAGGTACGCCTGGCGCACAACGGGCTGTTGCCCGACCTGGATTTGTCGGTGGACTGGAGCTTCGCCAACGAGGCCGGGAAACCCTATGACCCCACGCCGGAGCGCTGGTCGGCCGCGGTCGGCGCGGTGCTGGAGGTGCCGCTCAACCAGAAGGCCGAGCGGAACGCCTACCGCTCGTCTCTGATCTCGCTGGCGCAGGCGCGGCGGGCATTGGCCCAGCGTCTGGACGAGGTGGAGCGTGACCTGCTCGACCAAGTACGGCAGTTGACCCAACTTGAGAAGCAGACCGAACTTCAGCGGGATCAGGTCAAATATGAAGAAAGGGCCGTCACAGTCACACGAATACGCTACGAGTCCGGTGACGCTGAGGCCCGCGACCTGCTCGACGCCCGACAGGCGTTGGTCACCGCGCAGAATGCGCTGATCGATCTGCAAACGCGGCATTTCGTCGCCCGGCTGACGTTGCGCAGGAACCTGGGTGTGCTGTTCATCGACGAAGAAGGGATGTGGCGAGAATGAAGACGTTCATCGTGGCCATGGTGATCGTGGTCGTGGGGGGCGGCGGCGCGCTGCTGATCCGCAGCGCGTCGGGAGGTGACGGCGGTAACGCGCTGTCCGACGACGTTCTCTATACGGTGCAGCGCGGGAAGCTCACCGTCACGGTGACCGAGAACGGGTCGTTGATGGCCAAGAACTCGGAGAAGATCAACTTCCAAGGCAGACGCGGCGGAAAGATCACCTATCTGGTCGATGAGGGCAAGACCGTTGAACAAGACGAAGTCCTGTGCCGCCTCGAGACGACGGACCTCGAAACGCAGTTGCAGGAATCGAAGCTCAGCATCGTCCAGACCGAAGCCGATCTCAACACGGCCCAGACCGAGCTCGATATCCAGAAGTCGGACAACGTCGCCACCATCGAGAAGGCCAAGATCGCGCTGACCAAGGCTGAGAAAGAGCTGGAGAAATACCAGGATGGGGACGCGCCCAAGGAGCGGCGGAATCTGGAGATCGCCATCAAGGAGGCCGAGACCAAGCACAGCCGCTCCAAGAAGAAATACGAAGATTCAGTCAAGTTGCTCGACCAGGACTACATCAACAAGTCGCAGGTCGAGCAGGACCAGATCGAGTTCGAACGTGCCAAGATCCAGCTTGAGGGGGCCCTTAAGGACCTCGAACTGTACGAGAAGTACACCTATCCGATGACGATGACCGACCGGGAGACCGCGGTCAGCGACGCCCGGCGGGCGCTGGACAACGCCGACAAGCGCGCCAAGTCGACGCTGCGGCAGAAAGAAGTCGCGGTCGAGAGCAAAGACCAGCGGCTCAAGACACTCAAGAAGAGGCTCAAGGAAGGGGAGGAGGAGCTCGAGAAGTCCACGATCAAGTCGCCGTCGCCCGGCATCGTGATCTACGGCGACCCGAGTGAGCCCTGGTACCGCAGCCGAATCCAGTTGGGCAACCAGGTCTGGGGCGGTTTCACGCTGTTCACGATTCCCGATCTACGCGTGATGCAGGTTCAGGTTCAGGTTCACGAGGCCGACATCAACAAGGTCAAGGAGGAGCAGCCTACCACCGTCACGATGGACACCTACCCGGGCCTGGTGCTGCACGGCAAGGTGACCAAGATCGCGACGATCGCCGGCGAGCCCGGACAGAGGCATAACGAGGAAGTGAAGAAGTTCACGGTCGACATCACGTTGGATTCCACCGAGGAAATGACGCTCAAGCCGGGCATCAGCGCCAAGGCCGAGGTTTTCGTGGAAGAGAAGGAGGATGTTCTGTCGGTGCCGTTGCAGTGCGTGTTTATCGAGGAAGGTACGCACTACTGCTACGGGGCTGCCGACGGGGATGAGCCGGTACGCATCGCGGTCAAGGTGGGGCTCAGCAACGACTCTCATATCGAGATTGCGGAGGGGCTCGATGAGGGCAACCGGGTCTTGTTGTACAACCCGGAGCTGGCCGCGCAGGCCAAGTCTGCCGCGGAAGAAGGCCCAGCCAGGGCCGCGACAACGCAGAACGCGAACCAACCGTAGCTGGGGTCCCTGTGATCACGACAACCTCACAGTCGATCGTGAAACTCAGCGGGGTCGAGAAGGTGTACGGCACGCCGGACAATCCGTTGACTGTGCTGCAAGGGATCGATCTGGAAGTTGCTGAAGGGGAGTACGTCGCGATTGTGGGTCCCTCGGGAGCGGGCAAATCCACGCTGCTGAACATTCTGGGGTGCCTGGACCGGCCGACGCGTGGTTCGTACCACTTCATGGGTGAGAACGTGGCCGGTTTCGATGATCACAAGCTCTCGCAGATTCGGAAGATGCGGTTGGGTTTCGTGTTTCAATCGTACCAGCTCATCTCGCATCTGAATGTGTTGGAGAATGTCGAGATGCCGCTGTTCTACGCGCGCTTGCCGCGCCGCCGCCGGCACCACCGCTGCCGGGAGCTGATCGACCGCGTCGGGCTAGGAGCGCGGGCCGACCATCTGCCGAGCGAGCTGTCCGGCGGGGAATGCCAGCGAGCGGCGATCGCGCGGGCGCTCGCGAATGACCCGGCGCTGATCCTGGCCGACGAGCCGACCGGCAATCTCGATTCGGCCACGTCGAACGACATCATGGGCATCATCGGCGACTTGAACATAGCCGGGCGCACGGTTCTGCTGATCACACACGATCACGACCTGGCCCGGGGTGCCTCGCGCCGCGTGATGCTGCGTGACGGGTGCATCGAAGAAGACACGCGCAACGAGGCGGCGGGCAATGTTCGGTCTTGAGCTGATCCAGGAGGCCTTACGGAACCTCGGCCGGCACAAGCTGCGGTCGCTGCTGACCACGTTGGGCATCATCTTCGGGGTGGCGTCGGTGCTCGCGATGGTGGCGATCGGTGAAGGCGCCCGGCGGGCGATCCTCGATCAAATCCAGGCCCTCGGCGTCAAGAACATCATCATCAACGCCAGGAAGCCCCCGGAGGAGCAGAACGTCAAGGAGGAAACCGAAAGCTACACCCTGCGCTACGGCCTGACGTTTCGCGACGCGCGGCAGATCGAGGCCACCCTCCCGATGGTCGACGAAGTCGTTCCGGTCCACGACCTCGAGAAATGGATCTGGTTCAAGAGCCGGCGAATCGCGGCGAAGGTGCGCGGCGTCCCGCCGAACTACTTCCGCCACCTGCGGCTCGAACCGTTCCTGGGGCGCACGCTCGAAGAGCTGGACGGCATCGAACGCCGGCGGGTCTGTGTGATCCGGTCGCGCCTGCTGCGGGAGGCGCGGTACGTTGGGGATCCGCTCAAGCTCGACCTGAAGGTCGGGACGGTCTACTTCCGCGTGGTCGGCGTGCTGCCGGACTTTGAGTTCCAGAGCCCCAACAAGGCGGTCTTGGGCATCGAGGATCGGACGATGGAAGTGTACGTCCCGTTCGAGACCGTCATCGACCGCTTCGGCCTGGAGAGCTACACGCAGCGCTCGGGCACGCGTGAGAACACGCGCGTCGAGCTGCACCAGATCATCTGCTCGATCAACAGCGAGGACGGCGTGCTGCGCGCGGCCCGGTGCATTCAGGCCGTCCTGGCCTCGTTGCACGAGAAGAAGGACTACGAGGTCGTGGTGCCGCTCGAACTGCTCCAGTCGCAGCAGCGTACCCAGAAGGTCTTCAACATCGTCCTTCCGATCATCGCCGGCATCTCGCTGCTGGTCGGAGGCATCGGCATCCTGAACATCATGCTGGCCAGCATCACCGAACGCACCCGCGAGATCGGCATCCGCCGGGCGATCGGTGCCTCCGGCCGGGATATCACCACGCAGTTCCTGATCGAAACCGTGACGCTGGCGATGATCGGTGGGGTGCTGGGCGTATTGGCGGGGATCGGCGGGGCATTCATCCTCAAAACCGCCACCCAGTGGCACGCGGTCATCACCCCGTGGGCGCTGGCCCTGTCGATGGGCGTCTCCTGCATTACCGGCATCGTCTTCGGCATCTATCCCGCCCGCCGCGCTGCCGCCATGGATCCCATCGAGGCGTTGCGTCACGGGTAGTCGCAGCATCGAACGGGAGCACGCCAACCGGCACGCGAAGAGCTTTGCGCTGGTCGAGGCCATGATTCGTGTTGGGTGGGACGCACATGCTGGCACGACCGTGCCGCGGGTTCGGCTGATGGAGGGAGAGCTTTGCCGTAAGCGTCGAGGCTTCCAGGCGTTGCGTTCAAATGTTTCGCTCGTGTCTTTGTTGGCAAAGGAAGCGGCGATTAGAGGCTTGGTGTTAGGTCCTGGAGCTGTCAAAAAAAAGAGGGCACCAGGGGCCCTGAGGCGTCCCGGTGCTCTCCGGAGGGGAAAGAAGCCAGGTTTTCCAAGTCCTCGTTATCGAGGTATAATTATTATCAGAACCACACCCTTATTATTGACTGAGATCGCGCCTTCGTCAAGCCACATTTAGCCAATATCAGCCAGCTGCTGCGCCTGTTTATCGGCGCGGCGGGCATCGCGCTATAGTCATTTCCGAAGAAGTCTTCCAGCCGGCATCGGGCCAAAGGGGGCTGCAACGCGCAACTGCTTCTGTGGAAGGCAGTTGTGACGCACGGCCCGATTTGAACGCCCGCAAAAAAGCTCCCGACATCTCCCCATCAAGCTCGTCGGCTTCGTTGGAACCGCTCCCGGAGCAGTACTTGTTCTCACTTCCCGATGCAAAAACGAGACAGAATATTCCCCAGTACGTCCTCCACAAGCGGGCCGCGGTCCAACCAGTCCAGCGACTCCCATGTCCGGCGGAGCTCAAGTGCCACGAGCTCCGGCAGGGCAAGCGCGTCGTCGGGCCCGGACGCCAAATCGCGCGCGCGGCGCAGCGCCGCCAACGTGGGACCGAGGTGTTCGGTCGTCAATCCGCTGCCGGATGATTCCCCGAGGGTCTCCAAGCGTTCGGCAATCAGCCGGCGCAGGCTGCTCAGGCCGGTGCCGCTGAGAGCACTGGTCTCCGCCGTTGCCGCAAACCCCATGGGCGGCAGCGGTTGCGCGTGCGGGGCGCGCCGATCGCACTTGCTGAACACGAGGAGGCGCCGGTCTTCGGGAATGCGGCGGCAGACCTCGGTCTCGCGCGCGTCCCAGCAAGTGGCGCGATCGTGGAGCCAGAGCACGAAGTCGGCCTGGT
>CAZDTB010000293.1:0-6094 GCA_964508075.1 uncultured Planctomycetales bacterium | reverse complement strand
TGCTCATCTGCGCGCGGCTTTCGATCTGGAAGACGCCGACCGTGTCGGCGGCGCAGATCATGTTGTAGACGGCCGGATCTTCGGGGGGAATGTCGATGAGGCACGAAGGCACGGAGGCACGGAGGCACGAAGGGGCTACTTCGGGAGATTCTTGAGGCTTCGAATCAAGCCCTGTAACACTCGGTCGGTTTCCGCCAGCAGTTCGTTGAGTTCCTTCGGGATTTGAATGAAGCTCAGTTGCTCCGCGAGGATCATCTGTGTTTGTAATTCCGCCAGTGAGCCGCGCGCCGTTTTCAGGAACCGGATGTAGTCTGTTCGGCTTTGTTGCGCATATCCCTCCGCGATGTTCGATGGGATCGAAATGGCCGCTCGGCGCATCTGGCTTGTTAATCCGTACTTCTCGGTGTCCGGCATGTGAACTGTTGCTCGGTAAACCTGCTTGGCCAATTCCATCGCCTTCTGCCAAGCGATCAGATCGCGAAACGCCTTGATCTCCATAACGATCTCCTAAAAAGCCGAGAGAACATTCTACTCCGTGCCTCCGTGCCTCCGTGCCTTCGTGCCTCTGTTTTTTCTCTCCGTGCCTCCGTGCCTCCGTGCCTCCGTGCCTTCGTGCCTTCGTACTTTCGTGCCTCTGCAACAGCGCGAAGCACTTACCGATCGCCGTCAGCATGCCCAATGCGAGACAGTCCACCTTCAGGATTCCCAGCGCATCGATGTCGTCCTTGTCCCATTCAATAAACGTGCGCTGCGGCATGGCGGCGTTTTCGAGCGGGACGATCTCGCACAGCGGTGATTCGGTAATCACGAAGCCGCCGACGTGCTGCGAGAGGTGGCGCGGGAAGCCGAGGATTTGTTTGACGAGGCGGACGAGCATCTGGATGGTGCGGTCGCGCGGGTCGAGGCCGGCACCTGCGATGACCTCTTCGGGCAGGGCCTGTCGGTCCCACCAGTCGAGCGATTTGGCGAGCACGTCGATGCGGTCGAGCGAGAGGCCGAGGACCTTGCCGACGTCGCGCACCGCCGACCGCGGGCGATACGTGATGACCTCCCCGGTGATCGCCGCCCGCTCGCGGCCGTACTTTTCGTAGATGTATTGAAAGACCTCCTCGCGGCGTTCGTGCTCGAAGTCGACGTCGATGTCGGGCGGCTCGTTGCGCTCGTGGCTGATGAAGCGCTCGAAGAGCAGATCGATCCGGGCGGGATCGACGGCGGTGATGCCGAGGCAATAGCAGACGGCGGAATTGGCCGCCGACCCACGTCCCTGGCAAAGGATCCCGCGGCGGCGGGCGAAGCGCGTGAGATCCCAAACGGTCAAGAAGTAGGGTTCATAGTTCAGGTCGTTGATCAACGTCAATTCGGCCTCGATCTGCTGTCGTACGTTGCCGGGAATGCTGGATGGATAGCGTTCGCGGGCACCTTTCCAGGTTAGCTTGGCCAGGAACTCGGTCGCGGTCAGATTCTCCGGGCAGAGTTCGTGCGGGTACTCGTAGCGCAGCTCGTCCAGACTGAACGTACAGCGCTGCGCGATTTCGACGGTGCGCGCGACGAGGTCAGGACAGGCGGCGTAACGCCGGGCGATTTCATCCCGCGGACGCAAATGGCGCTCGGCGTTCGGTAGCAGGCGCGTGCCGGCCTCAGCAAGCGTGCACCGCTCGCGGATGCACGTCAGCACGTCCTGCAAGTAACGCCGCTCGGGAACGTGGTAGTGCACGTGGTTGGCGGCGACGAGCGGGATGCCGGTCTGGCGAGACAGCTCGGCGAGTTGCGCGAGACGCACTTCATCGGGCACGTCATAGGCCAGCTCGGCGGCGAGGTAGAGCGCGTCGCCGAAGATTTCGCGGTAGGGATTGAGGGAGGCACGAAGGCACGAAGGCACGGAGGCACGAAGGGGCTGCGGATGGCGGATTGCGGATTGGGGACTGGCGATTTGGGATTTGAGATTTGAAATTTGAGATGCTTGAGATTTGAGATTTGAAATTTGAGATGTCTGGGGTTTGAGATTTGAGATTTGAAATCCAGAGGAGGGGCTCGCCCCCGGCCGGTGAGCGAGGGGGGCAACCATCGGCAGGACGATGGCGATCAGGCCGGGGGCGAGGTCGGCAATATCCCTGAGGTAAATGGCGCAGTGGCCTTTCGGCGTGCGCAGTTTGCCGCGGGTGAGCAGCCGCGCGAGTTGGGCGTAAGCCGGGCGGTCGGGGGCGAGCAGAACGAGTGGGGGGGTGTCGATCGGCATAAGCTCGGCGCCGATCAGCAGGTGCAGGTTGTGCTCCCGGGCGGCCTGGTGGGCCCGGACGACGCCCGCGAGCGAATGGCGGTCGGTGATCGCCAGGGCGACGTAGCCCAGCTCGGCGGCGCGGGCGACCAGCTCCTCGGGGTGCGAGGCGCCGCGCAGGAACGAGAAGTTGGTCAGGCAGTGTAGCTCGGCGTAGGGTGGGGGGGTGCGAGAAGGGATTCTCGCACCAGCTTGATTCTCGGGCCAGCTTGATTCTCGCACCAGTTTCCGGCCGGCCAGCGGGTCCGGTGTCACAACGTCTTTTGCCACAGGGTCTTGAGATGAGCACATCGTCGTTCCAAAGCCTATTAATGCCCATTGCTCCCTTGGCAGTATACCTAACAAAACCCGAAAATGCAAGCTGGATCGAAACGGCGCGGGTCGGGCGGGTAACGGTTCAGGCTCTCCGCGCTCGACCTGAGTCGGGAAGGGGACGCAGTTCGTCAGCGGGCGGGCTTATCGTCCGATAACTCCCAACGCCGACACGCACTCGCTTTTTTCCCAGATCTCGCGCCTAACGCGATTATTCGCTTGACTTGGCCACCGGAACCGGTGTACGATCGCGTTTGATCTGAGGTGAGCGAGGAACAGCGAGACGGGTTTCACGCCCGCATCTTCGTTCGGCGGCTTTCGCTCGTTATCGTGTTTTCGTCTGGCACATTTCCGCGGCGGATTGCGATGACGATTTCAGATCGCATCGAAGCCGTATCGTTGGCTTTGATTTGTTGAGGAGCGGGTTGGTAGTTTGTTGAGGGGAAGTCTTGCACACTGCGGCTCAATTTGCTTGCACCTGTAGTGTAGACGCCGCATCGGCGTGGCGCCGGCCGGTCGGTTTGATCCTGACCGGGCCGACACGCGTCGTCTCCTCGCGCGCCGCTCCTCCCAAACCCGACCTGAATTACCGTCAATTACGAGTTGCTTCCCGCTTCTCCGAGAAAACGGAGAACCCCTCAACCCATTTCTTGTTCGGCGCAAGGCCGCCCCGCGGGCTTCCCGCGAGACCGTGCGGTCTTTTGGTCAACTTTTGGAGCAAATTCTGCCCAAGGACACAATTTACTTTAAGGAGGTGTCACAGATGAACTGGAAGAAACCCGTATTTATGTTAGGCGCCGTACTATTGTGTACGAGCCTCCTGATGGCGAACACGCCACCAGCCCAACTGACCGCAGCCGGCGAGCAGGTTAAGCCGGTTGCCTCGGCGAAGGCGAGCCCAGCGCAACTCACCGCGCTGGACATCGCGCCGCAGCGACAGCTCAAGCCGATGCCGGCCCTGCACACCACCAGTGCGGCTGCACCGCAGAATCTGGTGCGGGGGATGACCTGCCCGGAGGATTCGCTGTACGGGCAAAACCCGCACCAACCGGAAGACACGTGGTCGATCGCGACCAGTGCCGACGCGACGGCGTTCACCTACATCGTGTACGACAACTACGTCGGCGTGAGCGGTGAAATCTGCGATATTCACTGGTGGGGCCTCAGCCTGCACTACGATCTTGGCTGGTACGCCTGCGATCCGACCGGTGTGACATTCAACATCGGGTTCTACCCGGACAACGGCGGGTTGCCGGGCGATGCGGTGTGCACGTACACCGGCGTGACCCCGACCGTCACAGGGACCGGGCTCTTTTATTCCGGCTTCGAGATGTACTACTTCGAGATCCTGTCGCTGGACCCCTGCTGCATGCTCACCGACGGCTGGGTCTCGATCCAGTCCCAGATGAACGACAACGACTGCGCGTTCCTGTGGGCCAGCGGTCCGGCGCAGTACGACGGCGACTCGCTGCAGGACCTCAACGACGGCATGGGCCCACTGCCGACCGGCTATGACCGTGCCTTCTGCCTGACCGGCGAGTACATCCCGCTATACGGCGCTTGCTGCGACGACTACACGGGCGTCTGCGAGGACAACGTCGAGTACCTCGACTGCGACGGCCGCTTCGCCGCGGATACGCTCTGTTGCGATCTCCAGCCGCCTTGCGGACCGACGGGTGCCTGCTGCAGCATGGACCTGGTATGCCTGGCGACCAACCTCGAGTCCGCGTGCGATGAGATGGGGGGCTCGTGGTACGAAGGCGAGGATTGCGACGCCGGCTTCGAGTGCCCCGCATATTGCGACCACAGCATCGAGCTGTGGGACGACTACGGGGACGGCTGGAACAGCTGCACGCTCGACGTGTCCGTCAACGGCGAGCTGGTTCTGGACAACATCACGTTGGCGTCCGGCTACGGCCCCGGGATCTTCACGTTCCAGGCTGCCACCGGCGATACGATCACGACCGCGTTCACCCCGGTGTCTTGGCCGGAAGAGTGCTCGTATTACATCTATGACGTCAACGGAGTCGCGCTGTGTTCGGATGGTCTGGGCGGCACTGTGCCGGCCGGAGTCACCTGCACCGGCAACTGCGGCCCGCCCCCGAGGGGTGCCTGCTGCGACGACTACACGGGCGTCTGCGAGGACGACGTCGCGATCCAGGATTGCGATGCGCGCTTCGCTCAGGATACGTTGTGTGCCGACCTCGATCCGCCTTGCGGGATTCTGGGTGCCTGCTGCATCGACTACGTATGCGTGGACACCACCTATGAGGCCGACTGCGCCGGCTCGTGGTACGAAGGCATGGAATGCCCCGGCTTCGAGTGCCCGGAGACCGACGCCGACTTCATCGTGACGGCCCCGTTCACCTCGGACCTGCTGACCACCTGTGGCGCGGGCTACGATTGCGCCCTGGTCGCCGACAGTCCGGACCACGAGTACGAGGTCATCATCCCGCACGCTGGCGAGTGGAACTTCAACACGTGCCTGTACTCAGGTCTCGACACGATGATCTTCGTCGGCACGACCTTGTGCAGCCAAGATATCGGCTACAACGATGACTCTTGCGGGCTCCAGTCCGAGGTCATCGCGTACCTCGAGCCTGGCAACTACTTCTGCACGATCGAACACTACTGCTGCGACACTTGCGGCGAGTACATCTTCGACGTGCACGAGGTCATCCCGCCGGCCGGTGCCTGCTGCGTCGACTTGGTGTGCGAGGAGACCAACACCCAGCTCGAGTGCGACACTCTGGGCGGCCTCTGGTACGAAGGCCAGACCTGTCCCGAGTTCGAGTGCCCGATCCCGGGTGAATGCGACTTCTGTGAAGATCCCTGCATAGTTACCGGGCCGTATCCGGTGACCGTGCCCGGTACGTGCGTCGGCATGACGATCGACTGCCCCGGCGTGCTCGACTGGACCGCGATGTGGTACGAGGTCGAGCTGCCGTTCGGCGTGAACGATCTCAGTGTCTCGTACTGCCCGACCACGACTGATTTGGCCACCGTCGGTATCGTCCGCTATGACGCCTGCGGCGACTGCCCCGCGTACATTATCGCCGACCTGTATGCGTTCACCTATGGCACCTGCCCGGGTGGATATACGGGTTGCGATATGGAGTGGAATGGAGTGCCGGGGCCGGGTACGACGCTCGTGCCCGCGTACCTCATCGATGCTGCCAGCAATCCGCTCAGCTTCAACGCGACGTTCAACGTCATCAACGCCGGTGCCGGTGCCTGTTGTGTCGGCGATGATCCGCCGGTGTGCTACGACACCGAGGAGCCCGAGTGTGATGACATGGGCGGCACGTTCTACATCGGTGAGCAGTGCGCCACGTTCGATTGTCCGGTGCCTTGCGAGGAGTCGCAGATCGACATCGCGATTCTGACCGATCCGTACCCGAGTGAGACCACCTGGGTGATCACCAACCACATCGGTGGCGAGGTGATCTGCTCGGGCGGCCCGTACGCCGAAAGCTACACGACGTACTACGAGATGTGCTGCATTCC
>CAZDTB010000292.1:0-6131 GCA_964508075.1 uncultured Planctomycetales bacterium | reverse complement strand
AGGATCTTCTCGGTCGCGAACTGGGCGACGTTGCCGGAGCCGGAGACGACGCAGATCTTGCCCTTCAGGGACTCGCCGCGCGTCTTGAGCATCTCCTCGGCGAAGTAGACCGCGCCGTAGCCGGTGGCTTCGGGCCGGATCAGGCTGCCGCCCCAGTTGAGGCCCTTGCCGGTCAGCACGCCCTCGAAGCGGTTGGTCAGCTTCTTGTACTGGCCGAAGAGAAAGCCGATCTCGCGGCCGCCGACGCCGATGTCACCGGCGGGGACATCGGTGTCAGCACCGACGTGCCGGAAGAGCTCGCTCATGAAGCTCTGGCAGAAGCGCATGACTTCCAGGTCGCTCTTGCCCTTGGGGTCGAAGTCGGAGCCGCCCTTGCCGCCGCCCATCGGGAGGGTGGTCAGGGCGTTTTTGAAGACCTGCTCGAAGCCCAGGAACTTGATGATGCCGAGGTTGACCGAGGGGTGGAAGCGTAGGCCGCCCTTGTAGGGGCCGATGGCGCTGTTGAACTCCACGCGCATGCCGCGGTTGACCTGGACCTCGCCCTGGTCGTCGACCCACGGCACGCGGAACATGATGATCCGCTCGGGCTCGACGATCCGCTCGAGAATCTTCGCCTTGCGGTACTCGGGGTGCTTGTCGATGACGGGCATCAACGATTCCACCACCTCGTGCACCGCCTGATGAAATTCCCTCTGCTCGGGGTTCTTCGCGATCACCCCGCTCATGAAGGTGTCCACAGCGCTAGCCATTACCGTTTCTCCTTTTCAACTCAGCCGTCGCATCCGTTGGAGCTAGCCAAAACTCCGGGCCACGCTTTCAGCCCACAAACCGGCAAAGCAAGCGTCAAGGATATCGCCTTGACGACTAAAACCGCACGCTAACGACTATCCTCTGGGTGTCGCCGGGGGAGTGCTCGGTGAACCCTTCCCCCGAGCGCCGCCGTAATCAAGCTAATATAGTGACTGGGCGTGGCCCGGGCAACGAGGCAGCCCCCCCAAAACCGCCGGATTTCCCGGCGAAACTGGAGACGACCGGCTCGCGCCGACCGATTTGGCCCCGGCGCAGCCGGGCGGCAAGCGGGGTGGCCACTCCCTGGAGCGGAGGGGCAATTCAACTGGCGGCGTGTCTTCCCCGGGCGGTCCATCATCCCACGCCTGAGGCATGGGGGGGCGGCCCCGGTCAGTCCCCCGGGGCGGATGGTTGCGACGTCTGCGCGGCCTGTTTTCGCTGTGCCCGGGTGAGCAACCGGTCTAGGCGTGGCTTGAGCTTGTTCTCGAAAATCCGCCCTATCGGCGCACGCAGCGTCTGGATTTTCTCTTCGGCCTGTTGCCGCGCGCGCTGGTCGGCCGCGTTCTTGACCTCGGCCTCCGCTGCTTCGAGCTTTCGGCGCTTGCCGCGCAGATAGTGGTCGCGCTCCAGTTGGCACATGCGCAGGATCTGCATCGCCTTCTGCTGTTGCTCGTCGTCGAGCTCGTGGCGCCGGATAAAGGCGAGCGTGTACTTCTCCCATTCGTCGAGCGCTCGTTCCTGGAAGGTGCGCTTGCGCAGCTCCTCGATCTGCCGGCGCACCTCCTTCGGATCGGGCACGGAATGTGGAACCGGTCGGCCGGCGAGATCCGCCTGCGTCTTCGGACCCAACTCGATCTCACCTTTGCGGACTTTTTCCCAGAACTCTTTGGCCGGCAGTGTCTTGCCGTCACCGACGTAGTTGTGCTGCGTCTTGACTTCCGGATTGTTCTGCACGAACACGAACATGCCGGTCTCAATGCCGATGTGCTCGGGAACCAGATCGCGCGGCAGCTCGGGTGTGTTGACTTCCGCCTCATGAACCGTTTGAAGGGCATACATATCGCCGTCGGCGTTGATGTGCGCGCTCGACACCGGGAAGAAGACGCCGTTGATCTCTTCGTATTCCGTCAGCGTCTCGTATTGGAGCGAATCTCCGTACCAATACTCTGCCCGCGTGGCGTTCCAACCCAGGTCCGGATCGATGTACCAGACGAAGCGCGTGTCCTCGTTCTCGCACTGGGCCTCGACCCGGTGGAGGCCGTCGACCACCTCTTCGCGGTATCTGACTGGCCCGCATCTCTTCGAGAGCATGTCCTCAATGGCCTCTTCGGGCGGGTGCCCGAGCGAGATGAACGGTGTCATACCCATCGAGTGGACGTTGGCGAGCGACAGAGTGGAAGGGTGCCCTTCATATCTGTAGACGTCAGTCTGGTCCATGCGGTAGTCCCACCAACCATCGTCCTCTTTGAGAAATGCCGGCGGGCTGTTGAGAATTGGCGTCTTGTCCTCCCTCCACGCGGTGATACCCGATGGTGTGCCGAGGATCATAACAGCCACTTCGTCGCGCGCGATGAGGCTCCGCACGTGCCATTCCTCGGTGTTCGATTCGCGCAGCGGCAGGCATTGCGACCAGTGTACGTCGGCAAAGGCGATCGCCTGGCGCGCTTGTTCGAAGGCCTGAAGCGCGAGGGGCTTTTCGGCAGTTTGATTGTCGACCGAGAAGGCGCACAGCACCAGCCAGAAAACGCACATCGGGAGCACCTTGGTCAATCGTAGCCAGCTACCGCTGGCATTGGTCCGGGTTGCACAACCCCAGATCCTCGTAGTACTGCTGTTCGCCACCGTATTTTCGCTCGCCCTGGTTGGTTTCACAACCCTCTGGCTCAGTGCAACTGCCACCGTCTTTACCGTTTCCGTTGACGCATTCGTACCGCCACCAACAGGGACCGGTGGTTCGCTTGGTCTTCCTGTCGCAGGGGTCAGTGGACGGGCTGGCGGTGACCGGTCTGGTATAGCACTGCTTGTGATTCGTGGAGCAGTGTGAACCTGCCAGGCATGTGCAATTGTCGTCATGGTCCGTGCAACCCTCACAGGCCGTATCGCTCCCCAACTCCGCGCAGAAGTTGGCCGGTGGGAGTTGGGCAAGTGTGGACAGAACCGGCGCCAGAATCAGTGCAGGCACCACGATCGCAAGTGAGCGTAAGTCGTTTCTCATGGCTGTCTCCTTTGTTTTGGAAGAAGTGTCACGCGCAGAGTAGCGGATACGCCGTTTTCCGCAGTGACGCTAACGTTCCATCTTTGGGCCTTCGCGCTTACCGAGAGGGCCCGAAACAGAAGTACTCCAGGATTTTGTATCTCCGATGCCAGGGTAGCGCTCCCGGTGTCAATGGCACTGATTGAGAGCGGTGCTCCTCCGGCGTCAGTCACCAAGACCGTTTTCGGGGCAGCCTCCGAGAGGAACAAGCGCGACGGGTAGAAATTGACCTCGCGGAACCTGTTGACCTCGACCGGGAGTAGTACGACGGGGACGTAGGGATCGTTCGTGCGGATCGACACGCTGCCGAGTGCTCGACCGCCCGGAATCTCGGTTGGGTTCACTGTCACGGTGACGCGGTGACCGTCGGCTGTTGCCGTAAGCCAGGAGACGCTGGGCAGCGGTTGGGCTTCGATCCGCGAGGAATCCGACAAGAAGACGACCTCGTCGGAGACGGGACCGTCGTTCTCAAGTGCATTGAACAGCAGCTTCTCCTGTGAGAGCGTATAGCTGGGAATCACGTGCAGCCGGAGGTGCGCCTCGTACACGTCACCGCTGCTGCTCTCAAGACCGACGACACGCGCGAAATCACCAGGTTTCCTGCCGGTTTCGATGGTTCCGGTGAGCGGCAGCGTCTCGCCCGGCTCCACGGGAGTCTCCGGCAGAAGATCCTGGTCGAGGATCGTGCAATCGCAGCTTCTCCGAACGCCGATGACCGTTATGGGATCGGGACCACCGTTGAAGAACAGCAACTCGAACGCAACCTCGGTTCCCCAGAAGTGCTCGCCCAGGTCGACCTCAGGAGGTTCGAAGCCGACGTAACCACGGGCGGGCCCGGGGGGGGGCGGGGGGGCCCCCCCCCCCCCCCCGCAATCAGGGCACTAATGGCCGCGCCCACGGCGGCGGCGATCAACAAGAGCGCGATGACGCGAGTATTCACGCAAATGGTCCTTGAAATATGGCTGCGGTACCACAAGTCTAATGGGGACCCTAGCATCCGGTTTCCGGCGGTCAATCAGGTATTCACCTGAGATTTTCGAAAAAACTGCATTTCTGGCAAAACCGCTCCCGCGGGGCCGGCAGGAGGTCGAAAACCTCGTCTCGCAGCATGCGCCTGAAGAGAGCCGCACGGCTGAGCTGAGCGATGTGATTCCCGGTGAACCGCCCGTCGGCCCGGAACTGGTCGCGCGTGCTAAGAGAACAGCCCCGACGGCTGGACTGCTACCGGCAGGTCGTCCCGTAGACGGCCAGCAACGCCGCGAGGTCGGAGAGGTCGACGTCCTCGTCGCCGTCGAGGTCGCCGTCCTCGTACGTCGCGCCGCTGGTCGTCCCGTAGTGCGCCAGGAGTTAGGCCAGGTCGGCTAGGTCGATGTCGTTGTCGCCGTCGAGGTCGCCGAAGCAGAATGGGTCTTCGCACTCCAGCGTCAGGACGCGGAAGGCGTCGACGCCGGCCTCGACCACCGACCCGTTGTAGAGGTCGGAGGCCTCGAAGCGCACCTTGATCTGGTCGGTCGGGGTGACGAAATCGCTGACCAGGAAGGCGTGCTCGGTCCAGCCCTCGGCGGTCACCGGGCCGAGGGTTTCCACGTGGGTCCAGGTCCCGCCGTTGTTGTTGGAGACGTGGACCTTGAAGAAGTCGCCGTCCGGATTGGCGCCGAAGTTGTTCGTGTACCACAGCGCGTAGTGGATTTGGGCGTCGCCGGCACTCAGATCCAGCGTCGGGGAGTGAAGCCAGGTGAAGCCGCCGTCGACGTCGGAGTCTCCGTCCTCGTTTCCGGTCAGATAGCACTGCCCGGAGCCGTCGAAGTCGGTGGGCGGATCGCCGCGATCGCCGCCGCCGACCGGCACACCGCGTTCCCAGGCGCCGTCGGTGAGCCCCGCGCTGTTTTCGCCGGTCCAGCCGAGGTCGGTCTCAAAGTCGTCGCCGAAGACTGTGATGAGCGTCCCGACCAGCGTGGAGTAGTAGTCATCGGGCGCGCTGCGTGGCTCGTACACCGTCGTCCCACCGTCGCCCGTCGCGCTGAAGAAGAACTCCGGGGTCTGGTCGCACGCGGCGGCGGGCAGCGTGGCCTCGTAGAGGTTGCCGCCGGTCGGCGTGAGCGCTGAGGTCAGGAAGGTCCCGCCGTCAAAGCGATAATGCAGCATTCCCGAGCCGGGTACATACGTCTCGGCGCCGTCCTCGATCTGCACGGTGATCGCGGTGGCGACGCCGGGGTCCACGGTCTCGGGCAGGCCGTCGGGCAGGTCGATCGTCAACGCCGGCGGAATCACCTCGCCGACCGGGAGCGACGGGTCGCCCATCAGGTTGTACATCTCGAAATAACGCCGCGTGGTCGAGCCGCTGCCCATTTGCGCCAGGTAGCGCACGCGGGCCTCGTTGAACACGGGGCCGAACTCAGACGGGACGTCGTCTTCGGCGTCGTAAATGGCGTCGAACCATCGGCGTTCGAGCACGTCGTCCTCGGTCCAATAGCTGGTGACCGACGAGCCCCAGACGCCGACGGCGCCCTTGTTCGCGACCAGCAGCCAGGTCTCCGTAAAGCACTCGTCGACGGTGTAGGTGCCGGTCTCGCAGGCGAAGCTGAGCACGAACGAGTACATGTCGGCGTTGGTGAGGTTTCGGACGTCGTTCTGTGTGAAGTAGGGCCCGTCTGCCCACACATAGGCGCCGCCGTGGCCGCTGTAGATGCCGTAGAAGCGGCCGTCGTTGAAGGCATCGCGTACCTGCTGGGTGGTGGCGTTGTAGGTGTGGCAGTACAGGCGGTCGGAGACGATCCCGTTGGGGATCATGTGGTTGTTGATCACCCAGTTGTGCGTACCTTCACTGACCGGGTAGTTGTCCTCCGAGGCCATGAAGGCCGCCCGGTTCAGGTAGTCCGGATCGGAGAAGTTGTCCAGGTCGAAGTAGACGGTCTTGTCGAGGACGGCGGTCAGCTCGCTCGCATCGTCGACGGGGAAGCGGCCGAGCGCGATGTCAGGATACCAGTCGGTGGAACCGTCCATGCAGGAGTAGGGCAGATCGGTCGCGGGGTTGCCGTCACCGCCGCCGGTCCAGTACCCGATGTGCTGCGTGTCGCCGACCAACAGG
>CAZDTB010000291.1:0-6157 GCA_964508075.1 uncultured Planctomycetales bacterium | reverse complement strand
GCGCCCCTCCGGGGCTGAGGTCGTGCGGCGCAACGCGTACCGGGGGCTGACGCCCCCGGCTACTGACCATCGCCCCTGCGGGGCTAATCGCGCAACGCACAATGCGCTGTCGCGGAGTTCACAGGGTAGTCGACGCGGTACCTGATTCTACTTCGTCCGAACGCTGGCTGGACATCGGGAGGACGACGGTGAAGGTTGAGCCCTGGCCGACTTCGCTGTCGAGCTCGAGGCGGCCGCCGTGGGTTTGGATGATGCGCACGACGACGGCCAGGCCCAGGCCGGTGCCTTTGCCGGGGTCCTTGGTGGTGAAGAAGGGGTCGAAGATCGCCTCACGCATATGCTCGGGGATGCCGCAGCCGTTGTCGGCGATGCGCACGAAGACCTCCTTGTTGTCCCTATTCTGGCCGGTGGTGACGGCGAGGTTGCCGCGTTCGCCCATCGCGTCGGCGGCGTTCAGAAAGACGTTCATGAAGACCTGCTGCAACTGCGATTCGTCGACGACGGCGACGGGGTCACCGGGGTCCAGGTTGCGAGTGATGTTAATGTCGTGGAAGCTGGCTTGTTTCTCGAGCATGGCCAGCGTGCGGCTGACGATCCCGTTCAGCCGGTGCGGAGCCATGCGCGCCTCGCGCTCGCGTGAGAACTCGAGCAACTCCTGGACGATCTTGCGGCAGCGGTCCGCCTGGCGGACGATCTCCTCGACGTCTTCGCGAATCGGGCTATCGCCAGGCAACTCCTCCTCCACCAACGAGGCGAACGTGAGGATCCCGCCGAGCGGGTTGTTGATCTCGTGGGCGATGCCGGCGGCGAGCTGACCGAGCGAGGCGAGGCGCTGCTGGCGGTCCATGGCGGTCTGTGTCTTGATGAGCTGCTCGGTGCGCTCCGCGACCTTCTGCTCGAGGACCTTGGCCCACTGCTCGATCTGCCGGTTCATCTCGCGAATGCGATCGAGCATGGCGTTGAACGAGCTGGAGAGCACGCCCAGCTCGCTGTGATCGCCAACCTCCTTCACGCGCTGGTCCAGGCGGCCGCCCGCGATCTCCTTCGACACGGCGACCATGTCCTCCAGCGGTCGCACCAGGCTGCGCGTCAGGAAATAGGTCACGACCACGATCAGGGCGAAGCACAACAGCGCGATCGCAGCGAAGGCCAGCGTGACGCTGTCGCGGACGGCGGTGTACGGGCGTTGCAGCAGGCCAACGCCGAGGATGCCGATGCGCTCGCCCGCGAGGTTGGTGATCGGCTCGTAGGCGGTGATGTACCAGTCGTTGACGGCGAGAGCGAGGTCGCTCCACGTACCGCCGGCGACCATCACAGCCTGGTACACGTCGCGGGAGACATGCGTTCCGACCGCCCGGCGACCTTCCGCGGTGGTCACGTTGGTGGAGATGCGCACGCCGTCTTGAAAGATGGTGGCGGCGCCGGCGTTGCGACCGCGGTCGCGCACGCTGGGGAAGAACGTGTCCTTGATCTCATCGACCAGACGGTCGGCTCCATGGTCGGCGGCATCCGCGGCTTCGTTGAGCAGCCGACCGGCGTAGATCACGGCGACGACGCGGCCGTCCTCGCCGATCACCGGGGCGGCGGCGAGCAGGACCATCGCCTCGTCGAGGAAGCTGGGCTGCGATGAGGGAGCATCGGGCGTTGGCGGAAGCTCGATCTTCGCGCGCGCTTCGAGCCGCGGGTCTTCGCGCCCCAGTATCTCCAGCGGGACGATCTCGGTACCGGCTGCGATCTCCCCTGCCAGGGCCCGCGCCACCGGGGCAAGCTCGGCGACGGAGTCCCCGGTGTTACCTGGACCGGCCGTTCGCAAGATGGTCTTGCCCACGGCATCGGTGACGGAAAGGAAGTCAAAGCCTCGAACTTGCCGGACGCCGGCCAGGTAGTCGCCAGCCAGTACGGGTTGGCCCTCGCCGTGAGCACGCCGGACGTGCCCGCTGGCCGCCAGCAACTCGACGCACCGGCGCAGCTCGTTGAGGCGGTTCAGGTACATATTGCGGGCAGCGGCAAGGCCGTGGTCGACCTGTTGGCGGGCCTGGTGCAACAGGGCCTCACCGGTAACGCGAATACCGATGATCGAGGTGGACACGCCGCCCAGGATCAGAATCAGCGAGTAGCTGAAGACGATCCGCCACTTGAGCGAGTGTGTCCAGCGCGGGCCGATCATGAGCACTCCGATCAGACAGCCGACAACGACCCTCGTCCCGGCACCTGGGTTGCGCGCGATCATCGAGGAGGAGCCGGCCCGTCCCGCCGATCACGCTCCGCCGATCGAAAGGTCTTCCGCGGGATCTCCCGCCGTGCCCTCAGAGGGGCTGCGGGGCAGCACGACGCTGAAGGTTGAGCCCTGCCCGGGCCGGCTGGTCAGCGTGATCCGGCCGCCGAGCTCCTCGGCAATTCTCTTGCAGATGGCCAACCCCATCCCAGTTCCGTTGACACCCCCGGTGCTGCCGTCCCTGACGCGGTAGAACTCCTCGAACACGTGCGGCTGCTGGTCCGGCGCGATGCCGATGCCGTCGTCAGAGACCGAGAGCGTGACGGTTTGGCCAGCCGACGAGCTCTCGCCGCTGACGCTCACGTGGCCGCCGGGACGGTTGTACCTGATCGCGTTGTCGAGCAGGTTTCCCAACAGCATCCGCAGGGCGGGTTCGTCGCCGACGATCGCGGGCAGGTTGTCCGGCACCTCGTTTCGTACCGTGATGTGCCCTTCCTGGGCGCGCGTGGAACAGCCGTCCAGGGTCTTCACCACCAGGTCCTGCCAGCGCAGCAGCTTTCGCTCGGTAGCAAGCTGGCCGCCCTCCACTTTCGAAAGCGTAAGCCAGTCGGCGATGATCTCGAGCATCAGGCCGATCTTCTGGCGAGAACGGTCGATCCACTCGCGTTGCTTCGCGGGCATGTCGTCGCCCATCTGGTACAGCAACACGTCGAGGTATTGCCGCACGGCACCCAGCGGCGATTGCAACTGGTGCGAGACGAACGTGACGAACTTACGAGCCTGCTGCTCCTTCTCGGCCCGGAGCCGCTTGGCTTCCGTGCTGAGGCGGTGGCGTTCGACCGCCCGGGCGATGATCGTGCGCAGCTCTTCGGCCGTGAAGGGCTTCGGGATGAAATCGTACGCGCCGGCCTTCATGGCCTGGACGGCGGTGTCGACGGTGGCGAAGCCGGTGATGACCACGATCACCGTATCGACCTGCATCTTCTGGAGCTGCGCGATCACCTCCATGCCGCTCATGCCGGGCATCTTGAGGTCGAGGATCAAGACCGGGGGATGGAGCTCGTCGATCCGCTTGAGCCCCGAGGGGCCGTCCGGGAACGTTTCGACGTGGTAGCCGGCCCGCCGCAGAGCGGCCTGGCAGGCTCGTCGCATGGTTTCATCATCGTCGACGACGATGATGGGTTCATCGGTCTTTGGCGGATCGCTCATGGCGGTTGGCTCCACCCGGGTCGGGTTGCCGCCCCGACACGAAGTGCCGCTGGCGGCTCGTGCGCCGGCGTGCAGGTGCATCGTCAGCGTTACTTGCCCAGCATTTGGCGCACACACTCCAGGAACTTCGGAATCTCCAGCGGCTTGGCGAAGTAAGCATCCGGGGTGATCAGCGGCACGTCGCCGGCGGTTGGGAAGAGGGTGGTCGGGTCCTCCTTGATGGAAGAGACCATCACGATCGGGATGTCCGCCACGTCGCTGTATTCCCCGTGGAACTTCAACGCCTGGACAACGGTGTAACCCTCGACGGGGCTTTCCATCATGATGTCGAGGACGATCAGGTCAGGGCGCGTGGCGCGGACCCGTTCGATGCCGCTGCGCCCACTGTCGGCCTCGTCGACCTCATACCCCTCGCCTTCGAGCAGCGCCCGCGTCGAGGCGCAGTAGTCGGCGTCGTCGTCGATGATCAGGATTCTTTGCTTGTCCGCCATGGAACAATCACTCCATAATGAATTAAGCGCCTGAGAATGGCGAACCGTGAATTGCGCCGGGCTGGGCCGGGCTGCCCATCCTTAATTCGCCATTCTGAATTCGCTACTCGTCCTTCTGCTCTAATAGGCTCCGGATCCGCCGCAGAAACTCCGCGACGTCGAGCGGCTTGGTCAGATACACGTCGGGCGTGATCGCGCCGGTGTCGCCGATCCAGCCGAACAGGCTGGCCGGGTCGGTCTGGACGGAGGAGACCATGATGATCGGCGTATCACGCAGGTCGCGGTATTCCTCGGACAGCTTCAGGGCCTGGTTGATCGAGTACCCGGCCCCCTGGTATTCCATCATGATGTCAAGGACGATCAGGTCTGGACGCTGCGTCCGGGCGACATCCAGACCTTCGGCCCCGGTGGTCGCCTCGACGACCTGATAACCCTCGCCTTCGAGCAAGGCCCGCGTCGAGGCGCGGTAGTCGTCTTCGTCGTCGATAATCAGGATCTTTGCCTTGCCCGGCATCGAGAACGGCTCCAAAGGCACCACTCGGTGCCAGCGTAGCCGTCCACTTCGGCGCGGTCAAGCTTCGCCGAACTGCCGGGTGAGCGCAAGTGCGCGATGCTGTTGTCCGCCGGTCTCGAGAACCCGGAGGCAGCGGGTTCGGGGTTCTCGGCTCGGCGGCCTGTCGCAGGCATCGTTATCGCCCGGCGTGGCGCGCGGGCACGAGGAATCGTTGCCGCGATGGGCAGCCGCCTTGTATCATGTAGATGTGCCGCGAACGGTTCGTGGCACTCACGTCAGCTTTCACATCAAGGGAAGCAAGAAGGCGCACAGGCACGTTGTGCGCTCGTTGATGGGAGACCGGACACGCGCGACGAAGACGGCAACGGGATCATGGACGTCTGCCCGTGCTTCGGCGACCTCGATCATGACCTCGACGAAGATGGCGGCGTCGACCTCGCCGATCTGACCGCCCTACTCGCCCAGTACGAGACGATCTGTCCGCAGTGTGTGCCTGCGCGCCGGGCGCCGGGACTGGCAGCGGATTCTCGGTTCGGCGGTTCAGAAGCAGGAACGCCATCCATGGCGATGACTGTCGGACAGCGGCGCGCGAGCGCCGGAGGTCGGATCGGACCGCCTCGACCAGGTAACGTGCTCCGCCAGCTTGGGCAGTGGCCGCAGGCGTGATGCGACCCATGCGGCAGCGTTTTTGGCTGGAATAGTGCTAATCTGACTGCTAGGCTTAGGTGAACGACTGGGTTAGCGAGCCTGGTGGGAGTTGAGGCAGGCACGACGCCGAACGGGTCGATGCAGCGCAACGTCTTAGCGCATAGAGACTTATGTCACACCTAAAATGCCGAGGGTCATCACGCAAACGAAGGGAGAAGACCGTGCAGACGTTCCGAGGAATTCTTGTCGGATCCGGCGCGCTTACCGCGCTGGTGCTTGCCGGCTGCAAATCGACCGATAACTGCGCCGGGCGAATGGCAGCTCAGCCGGTGGTGCGGGCGGTTGAGACGCGCGCCAACACGTTCACCTACAACCGGCAAACCGACCCGTCCGTCGGCGTAGACTCCCAGGGGCAGCTGCTCGTGGCCTGGGGCAGCCGCCGACAGGAGCAAGGGACCTATGGTGTATTCGCACAGCGCTTCGATGCGCTCGGTGGTCGTATCGGCAGCGAGATCCACGTGAACCAGACCGTTCGCAGCATGCAGCTCGACCCGGCAGTGGCCTATGACGGGGCGGGCACCGCCTGGATTGTCTGGCAGTCCGATCAACAGGACGGCGACCAGGGTGGGATCATCGCCCGCCGCTTCGGCAGCACGGTGGCCGGTGAATGCGGACCGCTGTCGGACGAGATCCTGGTCAATCAAACCACGGCCGGTCATCAATCCAACCCGGCGCTCGCCGTGAACGATGCCGGCCAGGCCCTCATCGCCTGGACCTCCGATCACACGGGGCGCTCGGTGGTGATGGGCCGGTTGCTTGCGGCTGACGGCTCGGTCCGCGGTGAAGAGTTTGCACTTGGGACCAGCGCGCTCGGGCGTGAGTCGGCACCGGCAATCGCCGACCTGAGCGATGGGAGTTTCGTGCTGGTCTGGGCGCGGACCGACGCGGACAATCAACCGGGGAACCTGTACGCGCGCCGAGCGGGATCCGACGGCGCGGCGCTCGGCGACGAGTTTGTGATCAACGACGACGATGGCCAAACGCACATCGAGCCGTCGGTCGACGCTGACGCCGCCGGGC
>CAZDTB010000290.1:0-6185 GCA_964508075.1 uncultured Planctomycetales bacterium | reverse complement strand
GTCGGGGCTGCTGTATCGATACTGGCGGGACCGCAACGATCTGGCCGGCGAAGTGTACCGCAAGCACTACCAGGCGCTCCTGGAGCATCTGGGTGCGCTGGCCGCCCGCGAGAACGACGTCTGGAGCAAGCTCAAGGCGATCGTGCATGGGTTTCTCAGATATGCCGACGAGAACCCTACCCTGCTAAAGTTCATCCTGCTCAGCCAACACGATCTGCACCGCACCGTGCCGCCGGAGAACGGCGTCCGCGCCTTCCTGCAAGGCATGATTCGGGGCGGCATGGGAGCGGGACGCCTCCGCCAGATGGACCCCGAGCTGGCGGCGCAGCTCTTCCTGGGAATCGTGCTGCAGCCGGTGGTTGGTGCGCTGTATGGTGATCTCACGCGTCCGCTGGAGCAGCACGAGGAGGATATTGTGTCCGCCTTGGCACGTGTGTTGCTGGACAGTGAGAGGACGGCCCCGCGATGACGGTGATGGTCGGCAAACCGTGTTCTCGCAGGAGGAAGACGGTCGCGGGCGGACAGAGCCCACTGACGCCTGCCGTTACGCTGATTGCTCCAATTCCCCGATGCGCTGGGTAAGCTTCACGATCAACGATTTGTACCCGAGGATGGCCTTTCCGTAGAAAGCCCTCTCGATCATCGTTACGAGGGCGTACACGGCGGCGATGGCCGCGAGCGTACGGGCCGAGACGCCGAGCATCGCAGCAAGCACGAAAGCGACTGCGACCGCGCAGCCCGTGAAGATCGTGATGACCGTACGTCGTCGGGTGACCGCGGTGTCATGACATCGCGCCAGAATTTGTGCTTCCAGCAGATCCAGTCTGAGCTCTCTCATGCCTCGCTCCGCTTTCGGGCAGCCGGGTGGGGCGCGGCGGGCGCGGCGACGGCTGCCGTTTCATTCCTGTAGCAACAGCGCGACCTGCTCGTCAGGGATTCCGGCCGACCCCAGCCACATGTATTCAACTTCCTTCAGCCCGGATGGTCGCCACTGTCGCCAGGCCTGCGCGTCAACTGGCCGGAGCACGGCGGTCTGCCCAGTTGCCGGCAACGTGAGCTGAATGGTCGGCGGACCAGCCGTGGCGTTGGGGGCAATGAGCTCGATCCGGATAATGTCGCCGTGCTTCAGACTGGGGCAGGTCAGCTCGCGCGAATTCGAGCTCTCGAAGACGTGATCGGCGCTCAAAACCGAGAGCAGCACGGAGTCTTGCGGATTGTCGCCGATCCAGCGGAGCAGGACCCGGTCCTTTGCGGCGACGTCTGTGGCCCCGAAGACGCTTTCCAGGGCGCCTGCCACCGCGCCGTAGTGTGCTGACGCCTGGCTGCGCGTGCCGAACGCGCCGTTCGGCAGACCGGGATTCAAGATCCACATCGCCCCGATGGTTGCGATGAGCGCGATCGCCCCGCGGCCCCAAGCCCGGCGTTGCACGCATGTGGCCAGACCCACGCCTGTCGCCGGCAACAGCAGCGCCAGCAACGGAAAGGTCATGCGGCTGTTGGCGATACTCGGCAAGCTCGGGAGCATGCCGAACAGTACGCACGCCAGCAGCAGGCCGCGATGGTTCAATTTGACCCGCCGAGTGCCGAACCCATACGCAGCGCTACCGAGCAGCACGACGACGGCGGCGACGAACGCCGCGAGAAGCGCAAGAGCGGCCGCGTTCGGCATCGGCAGATAGGCCGCGTAGAGCACGTGGCGCATCACGTACCAATCCGGCACCCACATCGCCCGAGCGTGCTGGCAGCAGCGCACGAGGAACCCCCCGATATCCTCGCGGATATACGCCAGCGCAAGCGCTCGGCCGGCTTCGTCGCGGCTGACGTTGTGCTCGGCCATGTAGGCCTCGAGCGCCGCCCGCACCTCGCCGCGGGCCTGGTCCTCCTGCGACCAGGGGTTATTTCCGAGGTAGAGGTTGTAACCGGCGGTGGTGGTCAGCAGGACGAAGCGGTTCTCGCGCGCCCACAGCGTCGCCAACCAGGGCGAGAGCACCAGCAGACTGACACCAAAAGCGCCGATTGGCAGCAGCACGCGGCGCAGGCGCGGGCGGATCTTCCACGCCAGCCATACCGGCACGACGATCAACAGTGGCAGGACGGCCGCGCGCGTCAGGCCCGCCAGCCCGAGGAACACCCCGCACAGCAATCCGAAAAGGATCTGTGCTCCCGACCGCTCGGCGTGGATGGCCCGCACCGCGAAGTACAGGGCGCTGAGGCAAGCCAACGCATACGTCGATTCCGACCACAGCAGGTGCGAGTAAGCCAGGAAGCTCGGATAGACGATGTGCACGCCGGCGGCGACCAACGCCGACCGCTGGCTCGCCAGCCTTCCGGTCAAAGCATACACCACGCCCGTCGTCAGCGCGGATTGCACCACGACGACCAACCGGGCCAGCGCCACGCTCGGCCCGAAGATCGCGAAGACCAACCCGATCAGCAACGGGTGCAGCGGTGGCCAGCCGCCGCTGCGATAGGCCCACGCCCGATCCATTTCTGTTGGCTGCGACCCGGTCAGGTAGGCTTTCACCACGTTTCCGTAGCCTACGGCCCGTGTGAGGTACGCGCCCTCGTCGTACATCGGCGACATGCCCGACGCCGCGACCGGCCACCAGAGCGTCAGGCGCACCGCCAGCGACACCAGGAGCAACAGGCCGCACGTGCGCAGCGGGTGGTTGGAGCGCGTCGGCTGTGGTTTCGTGGGACTCGATCTGCGCGGGCTCATGGCGCCGACGATGATAACACGGCAACGCAAATACCCCACCCCTTGCTGCGCAAGGGATCGGGCACGTGGGTGGTGCACGATCAGTAGAGCCGGGCTGTCCTCAGCCCGGAGAGCCGGCGTGAGGACACGCCGGCTCCGCTCGAGGAGCGCCAGCTAACCCCGACTCAGACTAGTCGCGTCGCTTGACATCTCGGCAACCTGCTGGCAGACGGTCGGGTTGCCTTTGTAATGGACGTCGCCGGAGCCGAAGATCTGGATCGTTAGCGCCCCGCTCACATTGACCTTGGCGTCGCCCGAGCCTTTGATCGAAACGGTCGCGTTGTCCGCCGCAAGGTCGAACCCGCGGATATCTCCCGAGCCGGTGACGCCGGCCGCGAGCTGCTCGGCTTTTCCGGTAAGCCGTATATCGCCCGAGCCGGCGATGTTCGCGGCGAGCGCCGCGGTCTTTCCCTCGAAGCGCAGGTCGCCCGAACCGCTGACGTTCAGACACAGGCTCTCGTTGTCCACGCCGCAGATGTCCATGTCGCCCGAGCCGGCGACCGCGGCGGCCGTAAGATTCGCCACCGTGATCTTGAGATCCGGCGGGTGCTTCGTCTTGAACTTGTACTCGGCCGAGATCACCAGCCGCCGCTCGTGCACCTCGGTCTTGATCAGCGGCAGGATATTGTCATCGCCGGTGATCTCGAACGGGGTCGGCTTTCCGATCGTGACGTGAGCGTCGCCGGAGATGCGGAGCTCGATCGCGTCGAACTCGGCCAGCTCACGGGTTTCCGTGATGGTTCGGCCGCTGCCGACCAGCGTGTCCTGGTCTTGTGCGAGGACCGGCGAGAGGACGAGCAGAGCTACCAGAGCAACGAGCATGCGGGTCATAGCGTATCCTTTCGTTCTGAGAGGCGGCTCGCGGAACGTGGGGGAATTCGGCCTCGGCCGAGTGATATTCTGCCAAAGCTGGGGGCGTTGGACTATTCGATTCGCCGTCGTGCGGCTGCGGCGGGCACCGTTGGCCGGCAGAGGCTTGAGAAGCTTATCTCTCCGTTCTGCTGACGCGAGGTCGAGACGCCCGGTCACTCTCCGCCGCTCGCTTGACCAGTTGGCGCGCCACTCGCCGCTGCAGGGATTCTCGGGAGGAGCACCGGCGTTGTGGTACAATCGAGTCGTCCCGCGGGGAGGTCGCCGGGCAGCCCAGCACGGGCGAGCCCGCTCAGCTTCAGGAGGATGGAGCCATGTCCCGAGCAGCCGTCGTCACAATCGCGTTGCTGGTCACGGCCGTCGCCGCCCAGGCCGAGATCATTCCGCACGTCGAGTGGGGTTACCAGGGGTACCTGAGCGACGGAACCACGTACGTCTACAGCTTCGACTTGAAAGTGGACGTCATCGGCGACGACGCCTGGACCCTCGCTGCCGGCGTCGAGGTGGGCGAACCCTGGGTGGTGGTGACGGGCGGCACGTTCTACCAGGACCCCGACAACGACACCAACCCGCCGGACCCCGGCGCGTTCGCGGAATTCCCGGATTCGGAGCACACGTCGTTCTACACGACACATCTGGGCTATCCGAATGTGCCCGACATCGGGGTGGGCCCGAGCTTCGCCTATGGCCCGGCCGACACGCCCACGGGGCTGGTGGCCGACTGGTACCTGGTCCCCGACGGCAATGATTATCCGGGCACGTTCACGCTGGCGCGGTTCACGGTGGTTCCGAACGAGGGCGAGGGAGCCTGGGTGGTGGTGGACATGATGATCAGCAGTCGCGACACGATCTCTCAGTATTACCACTGGGAATCACCCGAGCCCGGCACGCTCACGCTGCTGACGGTGGGCGGTCTCGCGCTGCTGCGCCGGCGGTGAGTACGCTCGGGTTGGCGTGCGTGTTCGAGACGCAGCGATCCGTCGGGTCGATGAGCAACCTAACTGGCTGCGTCCGGCGCGGGCGCAATCGCTGCAGTACTGGCAGGCCCGACGGCCTGCCCTACATACTACTTGGCTGATCCGTCGGGGTGATCCCCCGATCCGCCCGAACTGACTGATTGTCCACCGTCTCGTCGAGGTCCAGCCGCGGTTGCGCGCGTCAACGGGGCACCGCACTCTGGACACCTCCTACCCTTCAAACCCGTAAGGTTGTATCCACACTTCCGGCAGTAACCAGAAGACACGAATTCCCGGTGGCGTCCTAGTAGGAAATCTGCCAATGGCATCCAGACCAAGCATCCAACAAGCGTTCCCACAGCACCAACGACACCAAGCGCAACGCACTCCCCAGGGAAAAGCGATCCGCTTCCCCGAAGCGGAGAACTTGCTGATACGCCAAAGCACACTCCATTGACTGCGGCGAGCCACACTATGAAGCTGAACCGATCTGCCATGCTACTAGAGCGCACGTAATAGAAACAGTGCGTGCTCAGGGCAAGGGACGCGACGGCCAGGGCAACACTCTTCAGCCAGAACTCTACATCACTCGGCAATATCACCCGACTGAGGACACAGCCGCCGATCGCAACTGGCGCGTAGTACGCAAGCGTGCGGTCTGGTGGCCGATCGTCCTCGTATATCCGTCTGGGCTCCATGTTCGGCCTGACCTACTCATGCCTTCGGGTCGGTTGCCGGACCTACTCGGCTGCATCCGGCACGGGCGTGACCGCTACACTAGTGGCAGGCCTGATGGCCTGCCCTACATGCTACATTTCGGGGCCGCCGTCGTACGGGCCGTAGACGTCCTTGAGCGTGGTCATCATTTCGCCGACGGTGGCGTCGGCCTCGGCGGCCTCGATCAGGGCCGGCATGACGTTCTCGTCCGCGGCGGCGACCTCGCGGAGCTTCTTGAGCGCGGCGGCGTGACGCTGCTGGTCGCGGCGGGACTGGAGCTCTTTGAGCCGGGCGATCTGTTGACGCTCGACCTCTTTGTCGATCACCAGCGTGTCGATCGGGGGGTGGTCGTCGTCGACGTACTTGTTCACGCCGACCGTCACCCGCTCGCCGGCGTCGAACTCCTTGCCGTACTTGTGCGACGAGTCGGCGATCGAACGGCGGAAATAGCCTTGCTCGGTCGCGGGCAGCACGCCGCCGTAGTTGTTGTAGACGTGGTCAATGATCTCGAGCGCGCGGCGTTCGATCTCGCTGGTGAGCGACTCGATGAAGTAGCTGCCGCCGAGCGGGTCGACCGTGCGCGTGACGCCGGTCTCCTCGGCCAGGACCTGCTGGGTCCGCAGGGCGAGCTTGACGGCGTGCTCGGTGGGCAGGCCGAGGGTCTCGTCCATGCTGTTGGTGTGCAGCGATTGCGTGCCGCCGAGCACCGCGGCCATGGCCTGGTAGGCGACGCGGATCAGGTTGACTCTCGGCTGCTGCTCGGTGAGCGAGACGCCGGCGGTCTGGCAGTGGCAGCGCAGCCACCAGCTTCGCTCCTGCTTGGCGCCGAAGCGGTCGCGCATGATGCGGCACCACATGCGGCGGGCGGCGCGCAGCTTGGCGAT
>CAZDTB010000289.1:2626-6217 GCA_964508075.1 uncultured Planctomycetales bacterium | reverse complement strand
CACTGCGCGAGCGGGGATTCTCCTTCATGGCCGACTTCGACACCGAGACGACGGCCTGCTTCGAGGCGGCACTTAAGGACCGCTTCTACGAGTTGTTCCCACGGGGCGAAGGGACCGACCAGCAATACCAGCAGCGACATGCCGCCGTCGTACAGCAGCGCGACTGGCGGGCGGCTGCACGCATGGCCTGGTTCTATGCGATCTATCGCCCCCAACCCGAGCGCGCTATGCAACTGGCGGCCCTGGCCGCCGCCGCCTCGCAGTCACATCCCGAAGCCATGCGGGCGATGGGCTTTGCCGCGCTCGCGGCTGACGACTTCGACAAGGCCGTTGAGGTTCTCAAACCGATGGCCGAGACCGACCAGACCGCCGCCCTCGGTCTGGCCCGCGCGTATCTGGGCAAGGGGCAAAAAACCGATGCCCTGGCTGTGCTCGACCGCGCGGCCAAGATGCGTTACAGCGGTCTGATCTTCGAGCAGATCGCCGACCTTCTCACTCAGAACCAACAGCCCGTACCTCCGCCGCCCGACCGCAGCGACGTCGTCAAACTGCTGAGCGAGTTCGATCGCCGCGTGCTCGAGTTCGCCGAAGATCCGGATAAGTTCATCGAGCTGACCGTCCGACCCGCCGACGATCTCGCATCGGTGCCGTTGAGCGGGCCGTGGCTCATGCGCTTCGAGCTGCGCAACATCGGTCAGGTACCCGTCACCCTGGGGGCCGACCTGATGGTCAACCCCGAGGTGCTCGTGTCGATCGTCGACCAGGCCGACCGCGAGCGGCGGTTCGACAACGCCTGCGTCGTGTGGCTCAATCGCACGCCGCTGTTACTGCCCGATCAGAGCGTAGTCGTCACGCAGAGCATCGACGTCGGCCCGATCCGCGTCATCTCGCGCCGCAGCCCACAACTCGAGCATCACCTCGACGTCGAGGCGATCGTTTGCCCCACGCAGACGCAGGAGGGCTCGTGGGTGTGCGACGTGGGTGGCGTGCGGGCTCAGCCGTTGCGCCTGGTCCGCCCGCACCTGACCGCCTCACCCGAGCAGGTCGACGCCCTGATCGCCGCGACCACCATGGGCCCGTTGGACCTGCGATGCCGCGCCGTCGATTCGCTCGGCTCGCTACTGGCCGAGGCCCAGTTGCTAAGTGCGGCCGCGATCGAATACGGCGCGATGCCCGTCGACGTCGAGTCGATCCGCAACACCTTGCAGGTGCGCCTCATGGACGATGAGCCCTTGATCCGCGCTCGCGTGCTCTCGGCCCTGCACGTCGCCAGACTGGATGACGAGCTGGTTCGCCTGGCCGGCCGCGCGCTAAGCGACTCACATTGGCTGGTGCGGATGATGGCGGTGCGGCTCTTGGCCGACAAACACAAGAGCAAATTCGCGCCCGTCGTCGATACGCTGATGGACGCCGACGCCGACCCGCTCGTCCGCCAGCTCTGTCGAACGTACCGCGCCGGCTTCTCGGCCACGCGGCGACAGCAGTAAGGCGTGTCCCGACGCGCTGGGGCTTGCACGCGTCTTGCCCGACACGCAGCGCGGGTACACCGGCGTTGCAGCAGCCACCACGCCACATTATGCTCCCTGCATGGTATGCCGATCACTCTGATCATTGTTCGGCCAGAGCAAAGGACGCCCTTCGACAATGACTATGCTGAATATGAAGACGGTGGCCATCATGCGAGAGTTGGCCGCTCGCGTGGCGGAAATTGCTGCGCTGCCGGTGCAGGAAGAGAAGCGGGCGATGTGGCGCAAACTGAACGCGCGCACACCGGTTCGCCCCATGGTGATGGTTGACCAGGTCTGCTGGAACGAGATGAACATCAACGATGAGTTGACCCTGCAGTGCGCCGACTCCGAGTGCCGCAAGTATGAGGAGCATCTCCGGCGTACGCTCTACCAGTGGCGGCATTTTCCCGTGGATATGGTGGTCGAGCCCTTCATCGGGGTGCCCAAGGCCATTCACAACAGCGGCTTCGGCGTCGAGGTGCGGGAGGAGACTGCCGTGAGCGACCCGACCAATGAGGTCGTGGGTCACGAGTATGAAAACCAGTTTCAGACCGAAGACGACTTGGAGAAAATCCGCGTGCCGCAGGTCGGCCACGATTCAGCCGAAACCGAACGTCGTCTGGCCGTCGCCCACGAGCTCTTCGACGGCCTGCTTGAGGTGCGGCCGTGGGGTGCAGAGCCGTACCTATCCCTGTGGGATCCAATCTCAACGTGGATGGGCGTTGAGAACGCACTGTATGCCCTGATCGACAAACCTGACTTCATGCACCGCCTCTTGGCCCGCGTGACGGACGGCTACTTGAGCATGCTCGACCAACTGGAGCAGCAGGGATTGCTCTGCCAGGAGCAAAGCCTCATCCACTGCACGGGCGCCTATACCGATGAGCTGCCCGCTCCCGGTTACGACCCGCAAAGACCCCGCACGAAAGATCTTTGGATGTTCGGCCTGGCCCAGATGTTCTCCACCGTCTCACCCGCCATGTTCAAGGAGTTCGAGGTGGACTACACCAGCCGCATCTGTGCGCGTTTCGGTCTGGTGTACTACGGCTGCTGTGATCCTCTCGACGGAAAAATGGACGAAGTGCGCATGATTCCGAACGTGCGAAAAGTTTCCATGAGTCCGTGGGTCAACGAAGAGCGCGGCGCAGCCGAGATCGGCAGCGACTTCGTCTACTCTCGCAAGCCCAACCCGGCCTTTCTGGCGACAGTCCACTTCAGCCCGGACCAGGTCCGAACTGACCTGCTGGCGACTCGGGCGGCCTGCGACAAGTACGACTGTCCGCTGGAGTTCATTCTGAAGGACATCAGTACCGTGGGCTATGAGCCGGAGCGGCTATTTGAGTGGGCCCGTATTGCGATGCAGGTCGTCGGCGGCTGATGTGAATGATGAGAACCAAGCCGAACCATTGTGCGTTCAGGCGACGACTGGAAGCCGCGCCGAGACAGTAGGGCGTGTCCCGGCGCGCCGGGACTTGCGCGCGTCTTGCCTGACACGTAGGGAAGGCGTGCGACCCACCGGGTGAACACGCAATGACCACTCAACGAAACATTCTGCCTCAGGTTCTCGAACGCGTCCGACAGGACGCACCGGACTGCGCCATCGGGCTCACCGGAAGCGTTCGCTATGGTTACCAGCGCCCTGACTCCGACATCGACCTGATGATTGCGGTAGGCGACTTCCGCGCCACGGAGTTTCAAGGTGCGAAGCTCAGCCACGAGACGGATGAGGCCCGCGTGGCCAACTTCTTTGTTGGGGATATCCGCGTCGAGGTTGTGTACTTCGACTTCGCCTACCTCGACGAGGTGCAGCAAACCCCCTGGCGCTGCTACACCCTTTGCCAGGCAGAGATCCTCCACGATCCAGAGGAGCGATTCACGCGCTGCCAGGATGTTCTACGCGAGTGGTTTCAAGCTCATCCCAACATCACGAGCGTGTGGCAGCAGCAGCTACAGATGTGCAGAGAATATGCTCTGACAGGCCGTCCGCCCGACCGAAAGACGGTGTTGACCTTCCCGGGTTGGGAGGACTTTGCCAAACACGTCGACGCTCTCGTTCAGGAGGAGGCAATTCGCCAAGACGCCG
>CAZDTB010000289.1:0-2526 GCA_964508075.1 uncultured Planctomycetales bacterium | reverse complement strand
TTTGCCAAACACGTCGACGCTCTCGTTCAGGAGGAGGCAATTCGCCAAGACGCCGCGCCGAAGGACACGCCAGACGCACCGTCAAAGTAGCCCGAGACGCACGGCGGACGCTTGACGCACCGCGATGCTCAGAGAACCATGACCGAGCAGACGTAGGGTGGGTCGTCGACCCACCGGCAGGCTCGGGAAACCATGGCCGAGCAGCGGCCATCTTCCGCCTCAGTTAAGCGGGCGCGGGCCCGCGAGCGTGAGTTGACAAATGACCGGCAAAAGCAAAATCGAAGCGGCCTTGTCGCCCGGCGGCACCCCGGCGGTCGCGGCGGTGATCTGCTACGAGGGCATCTACGTCCGCGATCATTGGGACGCACTGACCGACTGTCCCTGGTGGTATCAGTCGTCGCCGGACGTCGAGCAGCAGCTCACCTGGCGACGCGACGTGATCGGGCGGACCGGGCAGGACTGGTTTGCGTTGCCGGCGTGCCCAAGCCGGGCTGAACGGGCGGCTACGATGATCGAACAGCGGGCCGACGGCATCTACCGCGTGTGGGGACACCGGCAGGAGAAACTCACACGGCCCGTGATTGGCGGCTGGGATCCGCACAGCGTGTCGCGGCAGACATCCCTGGATCACTTGCCGGAGACACCGGCGGCGGTCGACGCGTCAATCCCGCCAGTCGATCCGTTCGACTCGCAGCGGTTCATATCGGAGGGACGGGGCGATCTAGCGGCGGCGCTGCTGGAAGAGTTCGGCCGCGAGCTGTACCCGATCGCGCACGTGTCGTCGCCGCTGTGGCGCTGCTACTCGCTGTGGGGCTTCGAAGGCATGATGCTGCTCGTCGCCGAGCGGCCCGACCTGGTCCGCCGGGCGTGCGAGCGACTCCTGAGCCACGCGGTGCGATCGGTTCGCCTGGCGGCGGCGCTGGGTGCGGCGGGCATCTGGATCGAGGAATGCCTGACCGACATGATCAGCCCAGCCGCGTTCGAGGCGATCAACGTCCCCCTGCTTGGCCGGTTGATCGACGAGATCCGTAAGTGCGGCATGAAGAGCATTTACTACTACTGCGGCGACCCGGCGGGCAAGTGGGAGTCGATTCTCTCGCTGGGCGCCGACGCGCTGTCATTGGAGGAGAGCAAGAAAGGCTTCACGATCGAGCTTGCCGATGTGGTTTCGCGGTTGGCCGGTCGGTTCGCCGTGCTGGGCAACCTCGACGCTGTGGGCGTGTTACAGAACGGTAGCGACCGACAGCTTCGCGACCATGTCGAGCGGCAGATTCGGGTCGGCAAGAGCAACGGCAATCGGTTTATCATGAGCTTGGGCAGTCCGGTGACCCCGTCCACGCCGGTGGAGCGAGTGGCACGGTATTGCAGCCTCGTGCGCGAGTTGGGATGACGAGCAGGCAGCGACGAAGCAGGTGGAACGTGTTCTGGAGCGTGCGCTCTCCCGGGTCGCCGCCGGACGATCATGGCTGAACGATGGTCACGACGCGACACATGGCGGCGCGGAGTGTGATCCGTGCGGTGGTGTGGTTGGGCAACGTGCACCGCCGGGCGCTGGGGGTGTACTTCGCGATTCTCGGGCCCGACGTGGCCTATGCGGTAACGGGTTGGCTGGGGCGGGCGCTATATCGCCTGCTCGATCCGTTGCGGATGCAGAGCGAAGCGCAGGGTCGGGCGGCGCTGGCCGGACGCGTGCCGCGTGACGAGGTGCCGACGATCGCCGAGCAGGCGTTTGTGCACCGCGTGTGGAACGTTACCGATCTTTTGCTGGCGGATCGGTTGCTGCACCCAGGCACGTGGTCTCGCTACGGCGGGCGGATCGCCGAACAACATCGGCGGCGGCTCATCGAGGCGCTGCGGCGAAAGCAGCCGGTGATTCTGCTGACGGGCTACTATGGCCCGTTCGATCTGCTGCCCGTTTTTTTGGGGTTCAATGGGATCCGGGCCGGTGTGGTGTATCGGCGGCACGGCAACGCGGTGTTCGACGAGTATCGCCGTCGGGTGCGGAGTCGCGGGGGATGCGAGCTCATTCCGTTGGAGCGTGCGGGGCCGCGACTGGGCGAGATCCTCGCAAGCGGCGGCGCGGTGGCGATCGTAGCCGACCATCACGCCCAGCGGGGCGGCCTGGCAGCCACCTTCCTGGGCCTGCCGACCAAGGTCATACGCTCGGTGGGCCTGCTGGCGTGGCGTTACAACGCCGACGTGATCGTCGCGGGGCTGCGGCGGGTGGGCGATGGCTTTCGGTTCGAAATGGTCGTTACCGACATCATGGATCACAGCGAGTGGGCCGAGGCGGACGACCCGGTGGTCTACGTAACGCAGCGATATCTGCGCGGACTCGAGGCGCTGGTACTGGGCGATCCGTCGCAATACCTATGGGGCTACGCCCGGTGGGGCAGGGATGTAGCGCAGGAGCTTGTGGCCGGCAATTCGGCCACGGATGAAGGCTAGCTCTCGCCGCCGGAGAGGTCGACGATGGACCAAGCCAAGTCGATGCCCGACGTGACAATACCGCTGACCCCGGCAAAG
>CAZDTB010000288.1:0-6239 GCA_964508075.1 uncultured Planctomycetales bacterium | reverse complement strand
AAGAACGTAACAAGGTGACAAAGTGACAAAGACCGCCGATCAAAACCCTGGGGGATAGGCCTCCGGCCTGTCGATCGACCGGCCGGAGGCCGGTCCCCCAACCAGTTCTGTTGGGCGCTCAAAGTAACAAAGCAATGGCCTATTGGGCTGAAAGGCGTCGACAGGCGCGCTTCGCGACGTCGTTACCTGGTCACCTTGTTACGTTCCAGCTCGGCCGCGGAGGTCCCGGGCCTCGATGGTTTTCGCTTTCAAGTTGATGATGATCTCCGGGCCCGCCGCGGGCATGTTGAATCGGCCGGTCTTGGGGTTCGCGTCGAACACGCGGGCGTCGATGCCCTCTTCGGGCAGACCCAGCACTCTGATGATGGCGTTGGCGCCGTCGTATTCCAACTGATGGGCGTAGACCTCGCGAATGTTGTCGTCCTGCTGGTCACGCAGGGAGACGTTGCCGAGCGCGTTGAACCAGGAGAGCTGCATCGAGTCGCGGCTCCTGCCGAGCAGTGCTGGTGTCAGCGTGGCGTCGCCGGCGGCGAACAACACCTCCAACCGATCGCAGTCCAGACGGGCGTTGCGGTTCTCGAGGTTCTTCAGGAGCTCCGGATCCTTGACCACGTCGGGCAGCAGTTGCTCGATATCGATGATTTCACGGCCGGCGACGTGCCGCAACGCCACGCCGCCCTCCAGCAACACCGAGTCCTTCCGCTGCGGTCCGTCCTCGCCGAGCACGTATACCAGCCCTTGGTGACACACCATCGCGGTCTGACTGGGACCGCGCGTCATCAGCGCCGAGGCAATGTTCAGCGCAGAAGTCGACTCGACCTCCGCCAGCCGGCAATCAGTCATCAACAGTTGCGTCTCGCCGATCGTGCGGATCATGCGTCGGCGGACATCGATCTGTAATTCGGGCGCGGAGATGCTCTGATGCTCCAGCAGGTGTGTGCCGTCCGGCGTGTAGGTCTCGCTCTGAATGACGGCGTTGCGGGCCACGACGCGGGCAAGCTCCTTGCGTGTGTCGTCGGCCGATCCGCTGTCAGCGAACAGCGAACGGGACGACTGGCCCGACTTGGGCCGGCCGAGGAGGTTGCCGAGCAGCTCGCGGAGCGCGGCGGGCGTATTTTCCGGCGTGGGCGGCATGGCCTCCGCGCTCACGTCCTCGAGCAGGAGCGACAGCGTGTCGGCGCGAAGCTGTTCGTTCTCGGTGCCGGCGACAACCTCGCCGACGAACTCCACCGTGTTCCCCCGTTCATCCACGTGCAGAGACCTGGTGCTGCTGACGGTGATGGCTTCATCGGCGCGGGCGCGGGTGAAACCTTGCAGGCTGCGGCGCGAAGCGAACTTCAGCTTCGACGGACCGTCGATGTGCAGCGTGCGGGCCAGGTTGTCAGCTTCGATCTCCTTGCCGCGCAGGTCGTACGCGCGGGCTTGGACAACCGCGGGGTTGGACTCGCTACCGGTGACGGTGGCCCGCTGCAGGTCTTCGTCGCTGGTTAACGTGGCGTTCAGCCGGCGGCCGCGAGCGGCAAAATTGCTGTCGCGGTCGTAAATCTCGACGGCGCCGCTGGCCTCGACATCGCGGATGTGGATTCTGCCATCCGTCGTGACGAAATTGAGCCGCAAGCTGGCGCACCTGAGCGAGCGGTCTTCGCCGGCGGCCGGCGGAAGAAACCCCTCGTCGGCGTTTCCCGATCGGGATCTGGCCCGGGCGCGCCGGAGACTCTGAACGCCTCGTTCCAGCACGCGGCGCCAATCGTCACCGCCGTCACGATCGGCGATGCTCAGGTGCACATCGCCGGTGGCGACGGCAGAATCGAGCATAGCTCGCAAGGCGCGCGCCCCTTCGCCGGCCCCGGCGGATTCGCCCGCCGGGCCGAAATCCGCTTCCAGACGGTTGGCGCGCAGGAGCTGGTCCTGGTACCTGACCGCAACGTCGCCCACAAAAACGGCGGATTCCGGCGGACGCGAGCCAAGCGGGTTGTCGAAGAGGCCTTCGGCGACGTCGTGCTCGCGATCGGCGGCAAGGTGCAGCTCAGCCCAGAGATTCGCGCTGATTGTCAGGGCATCGTTATCCGCGCTCCGCCCGACGCCGGATTGGAACACTACCTCGCCCACCAGCTTGATCGTGTCGGCCTCGAGGTCGACGAAGATGCTCGCGGCCCGGACGGCGAGGTCCTGGCCGAAGGAGGCCTCGACGTAGCCACGCCCTGTCGGGTAGAGCCAGAGTCGCTTGGACTCTTCATGCAGCGCGAGGCGACCGCACACCACGCGACCGTTCGGCAACTCGACGATCACGGGCTCGCCGCTGGCCTCGAAGCGGCGCCGGGGCTGCTCCGGAGCTGGCGGAGCGCCGGCGGGGTGGATCAGCAGTCGGCCCGTCCATTGCACGACGACACGTTTCTCCGGCGAGTCGCCCGGCTGCGTGGCGGGGGTACTCGTGGTCGCTTTGCCGCGGCGTGTCAGACGCCCCGATCGACCGGCGATGTCGAAAAGCAAGCTCAGTTCGTCGGCCGACAAGGCACCGCGCCGCTCGTCACCGACGAAGCGCACGACCGACACATTCTCGGAGACAAGGCACTGGTACGCCGTGGGCTTGCGGCTCTTCTTCCTCGGCGCGGACGCGGCAGGCGGCGCGGGCTGCGTGACGACGGGCGCGGTCTCGCCCCCTCGCTCCGGTTCGAGCGGCCGGTCCAACGAGCCCAGCAGGTCGCCTCGCAGCACCATCTTGCCGCCACTCTCGATCAGCAGTTTCTCGACCCGGTTGTCGTCCTGGTTCCAGATCAGGTGCAGGCCGGTGCCGGTGATCTCGAACTCGCTCGATTCAACGCGGAGCGGACCGGCGGTGTTCAGCTCACCAAGCTCCAGGTCAAAGTCCATCCGATCCATCGAGATGGTGATGCGATCTTCCGGGCGCTCGTCCAGGGGCGTGCGCTGATCGCTGGTTTCGCGATCGAAGATGATCTTGGCGTTGCCCGAGAGCCAGCCCAGCTTGGGACGGATGTTGGTGCGATCCAGACGATCGACACTGAACTGCCCGCGCTCCGCGCGGATCGTCATGATCATCCCCGTCGGCAGCCGCCTGATCATCTCGGGTGCGGTGGCCACCAGTTCATTCTTCGGCCCCGGCACCTTCTCCCAGCTCTGCCAGGAGTAGCGTCCGATCGGACGACCGAGGTCGTCATACTCGACGTAATACGTTGGCCCCCCAGGGTCGATCTCGAGCGTCCCCTCCGACGTCTCTATACGCACCTTCTGCTCATCGGCTACCTGGGTCGGGGCTGACACGTCGACCGGCTGTTCGATCACGCGGTCGTCCGGCCCCGGGTTGCCGACCAGCGATACGTAGCCGACGAACAATAGCACCAGCACCGCCGTCGTCGAGATCAGCAGGATTACGTTGCGAACCATTACGCTTGCTTCCGTGTGTTAGAGCTCGGCGGCGGCTGTGGCGCCGTAGTGTGCCAGCACCTGAGACCAGCGCCCGTCAGCGCGAAGCAGGTGCTCGAGCGCCTCGCGCACGGCCCCCTCGCCGCCGGCCCGCTCGGTCACGTAACGGGCGACCGCTTTCACCTCCGGGACGGCGTTGGCAACCGCGATCGGATAGCCGCAGGTTTGCAGCACCGGCAGATCGGGCAGATCGTCGGCGATCATGGCAACTTGCTCAAGCTCGAGCTCCAGCTTCCTCAGCAGTGCCTTCAGATCGGCGAGCTTGTCCCGGCTGCCCTGGACAACGTACGGAATTCCGATCTCCGCGGCGCGGGTCTCGACCCCGGCAGACGACTTGCCCGTCAGGATCACCGCGCTGATGCCGAGCCTTTCCAGCCAGTGGATCGCGAAGCCATCGTGGACGTGGAAGGCGCGGAGCGGTTCCGCGCGCCGCCCGTAGAACAGTCGTCCGTCGGTGAGGACGCCGTCCACATCGAAGACCACGCAGCGGATGTCGGCCATCGGCCACCCTTGCCCGGAGGTTGTCGCGGGGCGGCTCACAATCCGCTCCCGTTCTCGCTATCATACCCGCCCGGGGCAGACTTGTGACCGACGCGATTGGACGTTGATTATGGCCGCCAAGGCGGATAAGTCGACGAAATACGACTTGGGGGGCTGCTCGATCACACTGCTCGACGGGGGACGCTTCAAGCTCGACGGGGGAGCGATGTTCGGAGTCATCCCCAAGCCGCTCTGGCAGCGAACCACGCCGGCCGACGAGCAGAACCGCATTCAGTTGGCGTGTAACTGCCTGCTGGTGGAATGGAGCCGCCCGACCGATCGGCGCGTGATCATCGAAACCGGGCACGGACCCAAGTACGACGCCAAGGAGCAGGGTTTCTTCGAGATCGACCCATCACGCTGGCTGTTGACCGGCTTGCGGGCGGCAGAGGTTGACCCGGAGACGATCACCGACGTAGTGGTCTCGCACCTGCACTTCGACCACGCCGGCGGGCTGACACACGAGCGTGACGGGCGGCTGGTGCCGACCTTCCCCAACGCGAAGGTACACGTGCAGCGGCGCGAGTACGAGGACGCCCAGGCCGCGTATGGCGTAATGAAGACCACGTATCGCCGGGAAAACCTGAAGCCGATCGACGAGGCGAAAGCCTGGTGTCTTCACGAGGGTGAAGAGGAGTGCGTTCCCGGCGTACGCCCGCTGCTGACGCCCGGGCATACGCGCGGGCATCAGTCGGTGATCGTCAGCGGGACGGACCGCACGGCGGTCTTTCCGGGCGACTCGATGCCGACCGCGGCACACGTCGGCGCGCCCTACAACATGGCGTACGACCTGTTCCCACTCGATAACCGCCAGTCAAAGAACAAATATCTGAAGCGGGCGGCAGAGGAACACTGGTTGATCTTCATCGATCACGAGCTCGCCACGCCGGTGATGACCGCGACGCGCGACCAGGGGTGGTACGTCCTGCGGCCGGCGTAGGGCAGTTGACCGGGTCGCTGCCCAGTCCGGATTCTTCATGCGCGACTCATCCCGCGCGCAACGATTCATCGCCAGCGCGGCTCGATCAGCGTGAAAGCACCCACACACGTCGGCTTGCGCTCCGCGATCATCCGCAGTTAGCTCCGCTCTTCGAACCTGCTGTCGCGGGTACGCCGCCCGCCCCCGCGGCGCAAAAAGGATGCCGCACGCGTGATCCGTGCGGCACACTCTGAATATCAGTATCTCAACTCCGCGGGAGCAACTCGCTTCGATGCCCGTGCTTGCTGTCTTCCCGTCGTCGGCCGGCTAGTCCACGTAGCCGTCGGGCATAACGGTGAACCACCTCAAACGTTGGCTGAGCGGATTCGGGTAGCCGATGTCCATCTGGTGCAGCTCCATGGTGCGCACGTGCCCGTCGAAGAAGGATGCGTTGATCCCGCCGGGGTGGCGCTGATCGTTGGCGATTCTGGGGAGACCGCCAAACGGCAACTGCGACCCCAGGAAGGTGTGGTGGAAGCGACACCCCTCGTGACGCCACCAGAGCGAAGTGTGCGACTCGGTGACGTAGATCAGCGAGGCAGGGCTGGTTCCCGGGGGAAACGCCTCGAGCTTCCACTTATCAACGTATCCAGGGACGTTTTCACCATCGAAGCCACCTTCGTAGTCCCAGATCAGGTCGCTGCCCTGGTCGGCGTCGATGCTGCTTTGGAGATACGGGACCGGAAACGCGCTGGCCACGTAGTCGAGCGGGCTGCCATCCTCCAACTCCGGCCATTGCATGTTCGGGATCAAGTCCACGCGCGGATAATCGGGGCACTGGTACTGCGGGATACTCTCGAAGACCCGCAGGACGGCCCGCCACCACATGCCCCCCCACGGATTCTGCCAGTTAAGTTCGCCGTTCGGCCCATGGTCACGCTGCGCTCCCCAAAGCGCGTCCTGGTTGCCGGGGATATCCTCGTCGTTCATGTTCAACGTGATGCGCACGTTCTTGCTGCCTTCCCAGCCCAGATACTTCAGCAGGCAGGTTGCGTAGATGTGGTACTCAGTGTTAAAGCCCCCGCTATACCCCTGGATCGCGCGGGGGTAGTAATCGTTGTATTCCTCGGCGTAGAAGGTCGCGGCCTCGTGCTGCGACTTCAGGTTGGTGCTGCAGACGATTTGGCGGGCTTGCCCCTTGGCGCGGTTCAGGGAGGGTAGCAGGATGCTGATCAGCAGGGCGATGATCGCCACGACCACCAGGAGCTCGATCAGCGTGAACGCCCGGGTCAAGGTTCGATCAGTGTTCCTCGAGACCATCGGGTGAAACCTCCTTAAA
>CAZDTB010000287.1:0-6292 GCA_964508075.1 uncultured Planctomycetales bacterium | reverse complement strand
CGTCCCCTTAGGGAACTCGTACCGGATCGAGTTCCCTAAGGGGACGATCCTGGTCTTCTACGACTTCGAGTATGACACCAGTGCCCTGCAGGGCAAGCTCCGTTACATCGAGGACCTGTACGGCAACAAGCTCGAGCTGTTCTACGATTCGGGCAACAGCTACCGGCTGGACTACATCACCGATCCCTCGGGTCATTACTTCCGCTACAGCTACGTCTCCGGCGGCGATAACGACGGGAAGCTCGACTATGTCCGGGTCTTCAAAAGCTCGAGCATCACGGGCTCGGACCTGATCGCCTGGATCGACTTCACGTACAAGGCGGACGGTGACGGCAACGACTCGGGCTGCGGCACGGTTGGCGATCTGATCAAGGTCGAGACGCGCACGCGTGTTACCAGCGACGACCCGAACGATCCTAACGATCCGAACGAGCTCACCGTCAGCCGCTCGACGCACTACCGCTACTACGTGGACGCCGACGGCGACGGGGACGACCACGACCTCAAGATGATCCTGGAACCCGAGCACTTCAAGCGAGCCGACGACAACCTGAGTGATCCGTTGACGGCCACAGACGCGCAGGTGGACGACTACGCCACGTACCAGTTCGAGTACGACGGCAGCAGCCGGGCCGACGAGCTTATTGTCGCCAGCGCCACGGGCTGTGCCGGCTGTGGGGGTGGAGGTGGCGCTGATGCGGGGACGTACACGTACTCGTACGCGACGCGCGCGAATACGAACCGCAACGAGTGGGCGGTCCGCTGCAAGATCGAGCACAATGGCTGGACGCGTTACATCGACTGCAACAACTGGGGCGAGGCGATCGTCGACGCGCTGTTCACCACCGACGACAGCAACAGCGACCCGGTCTGGATCGTGAAGTACACGCGCGACACCAACACCGGCCAGGTCACGGCCTTAAATGCGCCCTCCCGCTTCACCGACTATGACGTGACCAACCACACGCTGACAACCGACCCTAACGGGCTGGTCTACGACTACACGTACGACTCGAACGCGAAACGGCTGGCCACCAAGCGAGTCCGCAAGTACTCCGAGGCGACCAGCGCCGCCAAGTACCTCGAGAAGCGCGAGTACACGCAGGCGGCCTCGGGCTGGGGCTATCGCTCAACCTATCTGCTGGACAAGGTGTACGTCTACCCGGACGAGACGACCGATCCGAATGACGCGAGCCGCCTGACCACCGATTATGACTGCGCGTTCCATGCCGATGGCGACGACGACGACGGCGACTCGGACACGACCGAGGACACGGCCCGAACGATGGTGGTTGAGGTCACGTATCCGACGGTGACCACCGCGCAAAACGGCCCGAACGTGGCCGCGACGGAGTACACGTACTTCGACGACGACGGCCGCGTCCGTTGGACCAAGGACGCCGAGGGCGTGGTGGACTACCGCAGCTATCACGCCCTCACCGGCAATCTGGCGTACACGGTCCAGGACGTCTACACCGGCACGACGGAAGGCAGCATCGCGCCGGACGGAATTACCGATCCGAACGAGGTCAGCGGCGTCGACCTGTGGGCCGACTGGACCGGCGCGGCACCAAAGGAGTCGGACCCGAACGCCACGCCGGCCTACGATTTCCAGACCACCGGCACCGCCAGCAGCTACTACCAGGTGCAGACCAAGCTGCAGTTCGATCTCCAGGGACGCCTGGATCATCAGGAAGAGGCCAGCGGCAAGGTCACCTACCAGGCGTACCTCGATGGTGAGACGCGGACTTACGCGGCCTGGGACGCCAACGATCCCAACGATCCCAACGACGGCAGCACGCTCGTGCCCGTCCGACGCGTTCTGACCGACCATGACGGCCGGACGGAGGAGGTGATCGCGGTCGATCCGAACGGCATCAGCTTCTTCGATCCGCCGGACGGGACCGAGACACTTGGCCAATCGGCCTGGGTCTCGTGGTTCAAGGTCGCCTACGACAGCAACCTGCGCAAGTCGACGGTCAAGGTCTATCATACCATCCCGGCCAGCGGGGACGGCAGCAACGGCACCAATTACTACACGACCACGTACACGCATGCCAGCGATCCCAACAACGTGCTGACCACGGTGCAGGTCGAAGATCCCGAGGACGGATACACCAAGACCACGTACAATGCCGCCGGGCAGCGCACCAAGACCGAGATCACCGCGACCGAGTCGGGCGGCAGTCCGACGACTTGGAAGACGGCCGCCGAGTACTACTACGACCAGGCCACGCCCGGCAGCGGTTCTTCCAAGGGCGGCAACGGGAATCTCACGCAGGTCAAGCGTTACTACGGCGACAGCAACTCGAACAGCACGTCGTTCACCTACGACTGGCGCAACCGCCGGATGTTCAACGGCCCACCGGCCGGGCCGAAGATCCTGTGGAAGTACGACAACCTCGGCCGAGTCGTCGCAGTCGGCACGTTCACGAACGCGACCTCGCTGAGCACCAGCGACGATCCAACCACTAAGACCAGCGGGCGCCTCAGCTTATCGGAGACGTCTTACAACAACCGCGGGCAGGTCTACGAGACCAAGCGCTGGGAGATCGACGCCAGCGACGGCAGCAAGGATGCCGATCTGGCCACGGACGCGTACTATGACCGCAACGGCCGCGTCGTAGCGGTCGATTGGCCCGGTGGCGGGATCCAGGTCACCAAGTACAACGCGGTCGGAGACGTGACCGAGCGGCGGCTCTGCACGAGCCTGGGCACCAACGTCTATAGCAGCGGGGCGGTTGACTACAGCGACGACGACATCATCGAGCTGACCAAGCTGAATTACCGGGCAGAGTCACCGGCTCCGGTTGGCGAGCCGTATCCCTACGACGGGCAGGTAGAGATGGCGAAACGCTACGAGCTGAAGTCCACCGCCAACGCGAGAATCGACCCGTCCAGCCCTGGCTCAAACACCGTTGCCGATGTCAGCGAACATTGGTACGACGACGCCGGTCGGCGAACGCATACGGCGCGCTCCGGCAGCACCACGGGCGGGCTATCCGGGCCGATGCAGGGCCAGATGCCGATGGCGCCAGACTACGATCCTGATTCGCCCCCCAGCCGGAGCGACACCAAGCTGGTGACCACCTGGGCATACGGCGACGACGGGCGCCTGGAGTCCGTGACCGATCCCGACAACATCGAGACCGCGTACGAGTACGATGACCAGGGGCGCCGCACGGCCATGATCGAGGACAACGACCCCAACGGCCTGGGCCGCCGCACCGAGTACGAGTACAACGGCAACTCCGACATCACCAAGCTGATCGCCCGTGACGTGGGCGAGTACGGTTACGATCCGAACGACACCCTCGAAGACCAGGTCACACAGTACGTCTACGGCCACGGCGTCAACAGCCGCTGGGTCACCGAGATCCGCTACCCCGGCTCCGATGGCCAGGCCTCGAGCGCCTCGGCCGACAAGGTCGTCTTCACTTATAACAACGACGGTACCGTGGCCACGCGGACCGATCAGAACGGCAGCGTGATCACCTACGAGTACGACGCCCTGCGGCGTAAGACGCACGAACTGGTCTCGGTCGGCACCGGCGTGGACAACGCCGTGCTCCAGAACGTCACCACCTATGACAGCAGCGGCTGGGTCGAGCAGCTCACGCAGCGTGACAGCGCCACCAAGGACTCCGGCAGCGTGGTCAACGAGGTCAAGTTCACGTTCGACGGCCTGAGCCAGCTCACTAAGGACGAGCAGGAGTACAACGGAGCCGTCGACGGCAGCACGCTCAGCGTGCAGTACGCCTATGACATCAGCTCGTCCAGCAGCAACAACTACAGCCGGCTGAACTACATGACCTATCCCAACGGCCGCACGATCTACGCCAAGTACACGCACAGCGACGCGGCCAACAACTGGCAGAACGAGATCAACGACGCCTTCAGCCGCATCGGCCAGTTCGCCGAGTCCAGCGGCTCGCCGGGCGACGTCTACACCGAGTACAGCTTCACCGGCCTGTCACGCCTGGCCAGCCGCGAGAGCGACAGCGCCACGGGCTACAAGGGCAACGATACCACGCTCAACTACGACGCCGGGACCCCCGGCCAGCACGACGGCCTGGACCAGTTCGGCCGCGTGGTCAGCCAGCTGGTCGAGGACCCCAACGGCGTGACCACGCACGCCGACGTCGACTACCGGGCCAACCGCGACGGCTCGCCCCAGTACGCCGAGCCGCAGTCGGTCAACGTCGGTGGCCGCAGCAGCGTTTACAGTTATGACGACCTCCACCGGCTGTCACAGGCCGATATCGGCCGCTTCAACGACGATCCGAATAGCCCGGGGCTGACCGGCGAGTGGAGCGCGCCGCAGCGGCTGGATTACACCATGGACATCCTGGGCAACATCACCACGCTGGGCCGCAAGAACTCTGGCACCAGCGCCAGCGAGACCAGGACCTACAACGCCACCAACGAGCTGACCGCTCGTACCGTAGCCGGCGAAGCCGCCCGCTACTGGGTCGACGACAACTTCACCGACAACGACACCACCGGCTGGAGCGTGGTCGATCTGGATCCCAACAATACCGGGACCTGGTCGGCCTCGTCCGGCAACCTGAGCTGCACCGCCGTCGAGACCGTCACCGGAGCACCCGACGGCGGGACCGGTTCCATCATCCTGATCGACGGCGCGGCCTACCAGGACATCCAGATCGCCTGCTCGGCCACGCTCAACAGCAACTGCGACAACGGCGGGATCGTCTTCGGCTACGTCGACAGCAGCAACTACTGGGTGAAGGTCTACTCCAAGGCCCAGCAGAAAGCCCTGCTGTACCAGGTCGCCAGCGGCACCTGGACGCAGAAGAAGAGTGAGTCCACGACCATCACCAACGGGAACGCGTTCGACATGGCGGTCAACGTCGGTGCCGGGGCCGCGTGGTCCTACGCCGCCACCATCCCGGCCGGGCAGGTCGGCTTGTGGTGCAGCGACTCCAGCGATAACGACTTCGACGACTTCAAGGTGCAGGACTTGGCGGGACCCTATGTCGCCGACGCCAGGTGGTTCAGCGAGAAGGGTCATGTCCGCGTCGACGACAGCAACAACAACGTGATCGAGACCTACGGCGCCCTCGGCATGACCCGTTCAATCGTCCGCCGCGGCTTACGCTGCGACAAGTACGTCGGCACGTACAAGTTCAAGTGGTCGACGCCCTGCAAACCGGGCTTCCTGGTCCGCTGGCTGGACCCCGGCAACTGGCTGGCGATCATCGTCAAGTCCTCCAACGGCAAGGCCGTCCTCAAGCAGCGTAAGGACGACGCCCAGGTCACGAACATGGTCACGTCGGGTTCGGGCTTGAGCTTGACCTCGGGGAACTGGTATACTGCCAAGGTGGTGGTCGACGACGACCCAAACGACGCCAACCTCCAGCGGCTGCGCTTCTGGGTCGACACCGACGACGACGGCGACTACAGCGACGAGACCACGTTGCTGAACACCACCGCGGTCGACGACGACTGGTCCGCCGGCTGCGTGGGCCTGTACAAAGGGAACGACACGACCGTGCACCAGTGGGACGACTTCCAGGTCGGCCTCGACAACAACGACGACGGCGACATCGCCGACGCCGGCGACGACATCCTGGTCAGCGACGACTTCGGGTCGAACGTGATCAGCCTGACCTACGACAACAACGGCAACCTGACCAACGACGGCGTGTACAAGTTTGAGTACGACGCCTGGAACCGGTTGCGGAAGGCCATCCTGACCGACGGCAGCGACGAGACCACTATCGGCGAGTACGAATACTACGGCGACAACCGCCGCGCCAAGAAGACCGTCTCCAACCGCGGTAGCGAGGTCGTCGAAAACGACGGCGGCAACACCACCGTGCTGTTTTACTACGACAACCAGTGGCGGATCCTTGAAACCCGCAACGGCTCGAACCAGACCACGTTCCAGCACCTGTGGGGCACCCGCTACACCGACGAGCTGATCTGGCTCGAAAAGAACGGCGACCCGACCGAAAGCAACGACACCAACCCCGACGACCAGTCCGGCGAATCCACCGCCGACACCCGCTACTTCGTCCACCAGGACCGCAACTGGAACGTCGTCGCGCTAAGTCGCTACGACACCTCTGGAACCGATAACGGGCAAATCGTCGAACGGTACAGCTACACGCCGTACGGATCCTTCGTCGTACTCAGCGGCGACGACGGAAGCGGAGAACTCGACTCGGTGAGCCCGACGTCCAGCATCGGGAACCCGTTTAGCCACCAGGGATTGCCGTTCGACGACGAGCGTGGAAGCTACGGCAACCGCTTCCGCGAATTTCCCGGT
>CAZDTB010000286.1:0-6294 GCA_964508075.1 uncultured Planctomycetales bacterium | reverse complement strand
TGCCGGGCGGTGCCGAAACCGTAATGCAGTTCTGTCAGCGGCTGGGGAGCATGGTCGTTTCGGCCGAAGCTAAGCGGGGTTCCAACCGGCAGCGTGCGAAGCAATTGGCGGCGGCGATGTTGGTACGCAAGCTGGGTCAGCCCGATGCAGGCGACATCAAGCAAGCACTCGCCGAGCTGCCGGCCGCGCACGGGCTGGGCTCTTCGAGACCGACGCTCGGCAGGTATCGAAAGCGTCTCTCGAAAGGCGAGCTGGTTGACAAGCGTGCGGGCAGCAGTGGCCGGCGACGTGACGAGACGCTCTTCGATCCCGAGATTTTTGGGGAATGCGTCGGACTCGATTTGCATGGGAACAAGTTCAAGGTCACGGGGGGCTACTCGATATATGCCTACGGCCAGGCCCGCGCGTGGAAAGAGGGGAAGGTCTGGAAGGGCAGCCCGGCGACGTTCGCGCGTCGATTGAGAGAGGCGACACCAGAGCCGATTCGGCGCGCGGGGCGCGAAGGATTATGGTCGGCGGAGGCGTACTGCATTCCGAAGGTGCACCGTGATCGGAGCGAGTACGCCGCGGGCGAAGTGCTATCGCTCGACGGGCGGCTGGCCGACCAGTACGTGCGCGTGCCCAAAGGCCCCGGCGCCGGCTGGAAGCTGATCCGGCCGATTGACGTGGTGCTCTTTGATTTCCGCTCGACGAAGCTGGTAGCTTGGCAGTGCACGCAATACGAATCCGCCGACGCGACGCTGGCGGCGTACTACCGGGCGGTGTCAGAGCAGGGCGTCCCGGATCGGATCGAAACCGACAACGGCAAGGGCTTCATCTGCGCGCTGGTCTCGAAGCGCGCATGGTCGGCCGAAGAGCAGCAATGGCTCAACACGGCGGCGACGCTGCTGTTGGGGACCGAGATTTACCGGGCGCCGGCGCGTCAGGCCTGGCACAAGCTCGCCGAGTCGTGCAATGCACAGACGAAGGAAGCCGACCGGCAGTCGCCGGGGTTCAAGGGTGGGAGTGCCAGCGAACGGCCGGAAGATGTCGAGCGGTGGGCGCGCCAGAACCTCTACGACGTGCCGACGTTTGAAGAGTACCGCGCGCAGCGCGAACGCGACTATGCTTTGTACAACTCCACACCGCGGCCAGCCTTGAACGATCTAACGCCCGACCTGATCTACGAGCAGGAGGTCGGCGCGATCCGCCGGGTGGACGATGACGTGCTGCAATTCGTCTGCGCCCGTCCGGGGCCGAAACGTCGCGTGGGGCGTGACGGCGTGCGTTTCAACAACGTCGTCTATGGCGCGCATGACGAAGATGTCTGGCGGCTTCAGGGTCACGATGTCTGGCTGCGCATCGGGCCGGATGCATCGTTCGTCTGGCTCTGCGACCAGGGCGGCAAGCCGTTGGCGATTGCGACGCAGGGCCGGCTGTCGGGTGCGACGGCCGAAGACCTGAAACGGGCGGAGCGTCACAAGGCACACCTGCGGAAGATCACGCGCGAATACCTGAAGGGTCGCGAGTTTCTGCTCGGGACGAAGGTGACGCAGGTCCGCGAGGTCATGCGTGAGTATCGGGCGGCGCAGCAGGAAGAGCTGCGGAGGACGTTGCCGGAGCCGCCGACGCCGACGGTGAGCATCGTGGGGACGGGCATCGCCGAACCGGTGAAGGAATTGAAGCGTGCCCGGCGCCGCAAAGAGACGCGGCGCGTGTTGCAGGCGGCCGCGGGGCCGGCCGGGGCGGAGGATTCGAGCGGCGTTTTGAACCCGTTCGATCTGCTGTTTACATCGTTTCGAGACAAAGACTCTGAGGACGTTGAAGAGACCGGTTGCCAAGCCGACTTGCTGAAGGATTTTGGCCATGCCGGATGAATTCGACAAACTGGTCGAGCAGGAAGCTCGCCTACGAAAGGTATCACGGATGGTACCGACGACGGGACCGCTGACCGACACGAAGCGGGCTGAGATCCGTCAGGCGCTCGAAGCGTTCATGCGCGAGCACGGCCTGACGCAAGCGGACGTGGCCAAGGCAATCGGCCGGAAAACGACCTACGTCAATAATCTGCTCAACGAAGCGGCCACGCTGCCGGTGGCGACGCGCGACGAGATGTATCGCGATCTGAATAACTGGATGGATCGCGAGGCGCGAGCGCGGGCCAACCGGCGGCCGGACGATTTCGTCGTCACGCGCGTAGCGGAGCGGATGTTCGCGCTGGCGGAACGGCTGGTCGAGCGAGCCGATATGGCGGTGGCCTACGGGCCGGCGGGGGCGGGGAAAACCAAGACGATCGAAGCGCTGATCGCAGAGATTCCCACGGCGATCGCGATCACGGCCGACCACGACTCACGCTACCCGACCGGGCTGCTGCGGAAGCTTTACAACTCCGTCTCGCGGAAGAAGCGTCTCGGTCCGGCGCGACTGGAGGAAGTCGTAGAGAAGCTGCGCAAGCCAGAGCGCATCGCGACGCACAATCTGGTCGTGGTTGACCAGGCGCACGTCTTGCATGATCGGTCGATTCGGCTGCTCGCCGAGCTGGCGGACCAGGCGCAGTGCTCGGTTCTGTTGATCGGGACGGTTGACCTGAAGACACGCGTGTCGTCCGACGATGACCCCGAGTACGGCCAGCTCAGCAGCCGGTTCGGGATGCGGATCAATCTGGCACCCGAGCTGACCGGCTCGTTCGCCGGCAGCAAGCGTGCGGCGGAATGCTTCAGCGTGGCCGACATTCGCAAGATCTTCCACCGGAGCAAGATCAAGCTACACCCGGACGCGGCGCGGATGTTGTGTGAGATCGCGAACCGGCACCGCGGGACCTTGCGACGCGTGTCGCGCTTGTTCGACTGGGCAGAGGTTGCGGCCCGGAAAAAGCATAGTGCTGAGATCACGGTTGCACACGTCAAGGCAGCGATGCGGGTCGTAGAGGCAGAAATCGTACTCGACGGTGCGCAGGCGCCGTCGCAGGTGCCGTCGCGGGCGGCGGAGGTTACGGCGTAGTCCGTGATACAAGTGGTGAACGATGCCAGGGACGCAGCACAAGCGACTCAAGAACCTGCCGCATCCGAGGTGGATGACGAAGGTCTCGGACACGCTGCGCAGGCGTATCGAGCAGCACGCGGACGCGGACGCCGAGTCGGCCCGTGCAATCTTCGCTCGGTTCAATCTGGTTAGGTTCACGACGCTGCGCACGTTTCAGTGGTACATCATGCGTCGCCGCCGAGCAATGCAGCAGTACCGGAGCGAACTCGTGCGGAAGACAGGGAAGGCGATCTGGAAACCGCAGACGTTGAGAGACGGTGAGTTGATGACCGTCACGACAGATTGCCGGCGACGATTGGCAGGCGGCCCGGATAGATCGATATGTGTACTTGCTCCTCGGCCGGCACCTCCCCGGCTGGTGGGCCTCCACAGCGGCTGTGGGCGCTGGCGTGATTCGCGACAGCGTCGCCGGCCCGCGCGCGCCCGGTGAATTCGAGCCCGGGCGTGCGTGACAATTGTTTCGTCTCACGGGCCTTCGGTGGCCTGTGTCGTGGCCGCGACGGATTTTCGCGGGATATCTGTAAAGGGTCAGTGTCGGTGCCGGCTAGTTACCAGTTGCCTCACGGCGGTCAGGCGGGCGGGGCATCCGTCCGCCTGGCTGGTGTGAGCCGCGGCGGCACCGGCCGGGTGGTGGAGCACAGGTGTTAAGCAAGGTGCATCGATGCCGTTCGTAGTGGTGGAACCTGGGGCATTCTGCTTTACCGAGCCGCTTGGCGAGGGTGAGGTCAGTATAAGTAGAAATGGGACACTGACCGCACGCGCTGAAGACCTGGCTCTGGTTGGCATCAGCAAGTACGCGATCGTCCTCGCGGACGCGGGGACGCTGCGCTTGGGTTTGCGGGCTGTTCGTGACGGCGAGGAGCAAAAATCACGCGCTTGCTCCGTAATCACCACGGGCAAACAAAAACGCGACAGCGGGCGCCGACGCATCACCGTGACCCGGGCGCTCAAGCAGTTGGGGCTAAAGGTGGAAGACGTGTGCGGGAGATTCACGCTGAAAATGCACCGTGACGAACTCGTGTACATCGTATTGACCGATGCCAAGCAGACGCCGACGAAGCCCGAAGCCACAGGAGAAAGCTAACAACCGCCGGCGAATCAGACGCGCGCGTGCGCGTCGGCCGGCACCGGACAAACGGCGGAAAGGGAGACAGAGATGATTGCAGAGTTCATAGAGATGGACCAGTCGTTGTTATGGTCTGAGGAGCACGACCGAGCGATTCCCGAGGGTGGGAACTTGGCGGAGTTTGCGAGCGTGCTCCCGCAGACGTTGCGGGCAGTGTCGAAAAAGCTGTGGGCGATCTACGCGCTAATCGAAGGCGTGGAGTCGCCCGACGATTGGGAGGACGGGAATTCGTTGGATGCGTGTCAGGTGCTCGCCGCGGATGCTGGACGCGACTGCGAGCTCCTAATCGGCGACTTCGCCCGTTGGCTGTCGAGCCCGAAGATCATGGCAGTGCGTCTGGAGGAAGCGCTTGCCCAGGCCGGCACCTCCGAAGATGCCCCAGAACGAGCAGCAGCGAGCGACCAACGCAACCGCCTGTACATCAGCGAGATCACCGAGATGCTCCGAACCGCCCCATTGGCGTATGTGCTCGGTTTACGGTGCAGCCTTGAGGATAGTCTGAAGGGAATGCGGGCCGAAGAGGCTGAGGTTGACGATGGAGCGAAGCCTCGAAGCGACGATGACGCTGCTGCAATCGAGGCGGCCACGAAGATAGCGGACATCAATGCTATTACGTTGGCGCTGCGCAGGGCTGACGCACGGTTTGCGAGCGCGCTACGATCGAACCTGGCGGACCCAAACGCCCGGTGGAGTAAGTACTTGGCGGAAGCCAACGTCGCGGAGGGTGATGAAGCTGAGCCGGTAACTGTACACACGGACAGCGAGAAAGACAAGGTCGCGGTCGGCGTGTGACCCGCGCGGCCGGTACGGGCATAGAGGTAACGTATGACGCAGACAGTCACGATCACGAAGATGATCGGCGGCGAGCCGGTCAGGGAATTCCTGCTGATGCCATTCGGCTACGTCGAGGTCGAGCGCGCCCTGGCCGGCAGCAGCTTTACGTTTTCACGCAGGCAAGCGGCGCAGGTCGTCGCGTGGTTCGCCAGGACCGGACGGAAGCTGGCGATCGACTACGAACACCAGTCGCTGCCAGAGTACAGCAAGCGCGCCGACGGCCTCTCGCCGGCGGCCGGTTGGATCGGTCGGCTTGAGATCCGCGCCGACGGGCTCTGGGCGCGCGACGTGCACTGGACCGAGCAGGCGCGATCAATGCTCGCCGCCGGCGAGTACCGCTACTTCAGCCCCGTGATTCACTGGCGCGACGAGAGCTACACCGAGATCGACTCGCTCGGGCCGGTCGCGCTGACCAACGATCCGGCTATGCGCGGCGTGCCTGCGCTGGCCGCGGTACGAGAAAGGGACCATATGTATGCAACCGTGTTAGCCGCGCGGCCGCTCCCGGGTGTGTTTATCGCCGGGGGGGGAGAGGCGAGATCAAAAGCACAGATCATCCGCGCGATCGAAGCGTTCGCCCAGAACGTCGATATCGAGTCGTTCAACGCCGCCGTGTCGGAGGAACTCGTTACGACGGTGCTTGAGGGATTCGGGGGTGACGATCAGGAGGTGTTGCGGCGGCTGGCATACATCATTGAACAGGCAGGGCTGGGGTCAACCCCGCGCGAGCTTGCGGGCCAGCTTATGACACTACCCGAGCCTCCCGCAGATGTCTCGGAGCAGACAGCGTACCGCCGTCAGCTCAGCGCGAAGCGTGCGTCAAGATCGGAATTCGATTCGCCCGAGACGGAGGCCGCTTATCTGCGCGCGGAGCGTGCCGGGCTGGTTCGCATTTACGGAAAGACGCCCGCAGCGGCGGCGGCGGCGTCGCGGACGACGGTCTCGACGACGCATCGCACCGCCGTGACCGACGCGTCGCTCGAAACCCAGTGGCAAAGCTCGGCTCAACTGCGCAATGAGTTTCGCAATGACAAGGCCACGTTCTTCGCGTTCGCGCGGGCGGAGGCACGCGGCCAAGTGCGCATCCTCAGGCGGTCGGGCCGGTAGTAGGACACAGTGAGACGTGGCGCGAGGATGCGCCGCTCAAAAAGGAAGGATTCCAAACATGCCAAAGCAGACAGAACAACCCGAACCGATCATGAGCACCGTAGAACAGCTCCGGCGCGCTCGGGTGAGGCAACGTCAAAAAGCCGCGGTGCGCTACCGGGAGTTGCTTCTCCGCAACGACAACCCCGAGCCCAACGACGCCGAAG
>CAZDTB010000285.1:0-6302 GCA_964508075.1 uncultured Planctomycetales bacterium | reverse complement strand
AGCCTTCGTTCTCTGGGAAGTCATTGCCCTCGTACGCGATCCAGTATTGCTCGGCGTTTGCTGCCGAGAAACCCGCGCACGAGAGCGCCGTGATGAAAATCAACAACCGATTCATACAGCACCTCCTTTTTCAGAACTGCCTTCGGATTGCATCGCCACGGCGGCGGTGCAGGGCGGAAGCTACTGCGCTGCGCCGCTCAATAACCTCCGCCGCACATCGCCGAGTCCTCAGCGTTCCGGCCAAACGAATCGCGCCCCCACCCTTCGCTGCGCGAAGGATGGGCCACCCGTCAGCGCGGGCGAAGCCGGCGCGCATGAGAGCGCCGCCACAAAGATCAACAGGTGTCTCATTGCGTCGCTCCTTCTCTTGACATGACCAGTCCACGCCGCCGGCCCCGGCGGCGCATGGCGGGAACTACGACCTGCCCGTTCCTAGCCAATTCTAGGACGCGCCGGCCACCGTTGTCATCAGGTAAATACCCGTATCCGGTCCGAAAAATCGCCCGTTCCCGCTCACGGCGACCACGACGTTACCTTGACCCGGGTCCACGCGGCCGGGCGGGTGGCCCACCCCAACGGGGTGGGGGCGCGATTCGCCACGCTGGCCTAACCAGAGACCACCCATTCCCGCCAGAATCCCCCAAACTCCGCCTACATTCCCGTTCACCCCTCTTCGGCGCCTGATCACCGCCTACAATCCCGGTGAAAGCCGGCATGCGCGCCGTGTGCCGCCGCTGGGTGATGTCGAATGCTCCACCAACCCGCCCCCCAACCCTGGAGTCCCGATCGCCAAGAGTCTCATTTACGGGTCGCGCACACATGAGCATCTTGAGCACCTTGACCTCGAACCCCTGAGAGACGCGCGAGCGTTCTCAGCTTCGATGCTGCGGCCGCGCGAGGCGCGGGCCGCTACATCGGTCGGGTCGGGGCCCGGCCGCTACATGTGCGCTCGCGGCGGGTGTCGGGAGCGGCTATCATGCGAAGCTTGTTGGTGGTTTGGCGTTTGCGTCTGGTGGCATTCGTGAGGTTCGAGAGATGAGGAAGATTCGGTTGTTTACGCCAGGGCCTTGTGCGGTTCCCGAGGATGTGTTGATCGAGATGGCCCGGCCGTTTGAGCATCACCGCACGCCGTGGTTCAAGGACTTCATGCAGCAGTGCCAGACCAAGCTCAAGGAGGTGCTGCAAACCAAGAACGAGGTCGTGATCATCACCGGCTCCGGCACCGCGGCGGCCGAAGGGGCGATCATCGGGTGTAACCCGCCGGGCTCGAAGATGCTCACGATCGAGGGCGGGAAGTTCGGGCAGCGCTGGGGCGAGATCGCCGAGCAGTTCGGCCTCGACGTGATCCGCCACGAGATCGAGTGGGGCACCGCGATCGACCCGCAGGTGGTCGCCGACTATCTCAAGAAAGATCCCAAGATCACGACCGTCATGCTGACGCACAGCGAGACGTCGACGGCGACGCTGTGCGACCTGGAGGCGATCGGCAAGATCACGAGCAAAGCCGGCAAGCTGCTGCTGGCCGACTGCATCACCTCCGCCGGCTGCCTGCCGCTCAAGCCCGACGCGTGGGGCGTGGACGTGGCGATCACGGGGGCGCAGAAGGCGTTGATGATTCCGCCGGGCCTGGGCTTCGCGTCGATCAGCGCTCGGGCGTGGGAGGTGATCCAGAACAACAAGGGTCAGCACGCCTACTATCTGAATTTTGCCAAGGCGTACAAGAAGGGGCTGGAGCACGACACGCCCTTCACGCCGGCCCACGTGATGATCCGCGGGTTGAGCAAGGCGCTCGACATCCTGCTCGAAGACGGGATGGAGAACGTCTGGAAGCGTATCGCGGCGATGGCGGAAGCAACCCGTAAGGGTGGCCAAGCGATCGGGCTGCAGGTCTTCTCGAAGCGACCGTCCGACTCGGTGACGGCGTTCAGCTGCCCGGCGGGACTCAAGGTCCCGGACATCCGCAACGGACTGAAGGAACGCTTCGGTATCCAGTCCGCCGGCGGACAGGAGCATCTCAAGGGCAAGATCTTCCGCCTCGGTCACATGGGCTACGTGGACGAGATGGACACGGTGTTGGCGATTGCCGCCCTGGAGCAGGTGCTCTACAAGCTCGGGCACAAGTTTGAGCTGGGTGCCGGCGTCGCCGCGGCGCAGAAGGTGCTCGCGGAGCGCATGTAACATCGACCGGTTGCAAACCGGTCCCACAGAGCGTAGCGGCCGGGCCCTGTACCGGCCGTAGGGTTCAGGGTTCGGGGTTCGGGGTTCGGGGAAGAGCCGAGGTACCCCGACGTCAGTTCCTGTCATTCTGTTCGGAGATTGTGGGATGACCTACCAGATCGCGAAAGAGCATGTTTGGGTCGGTGCGATTTCCGATCGGCCCGATGCCCTGGCGGAAAAACTGCGAACGCTCGGCGCCGCCGGCCTGGACCTGGAACTGATCCTCGCGCGGCGTGAGATGCCTGGGCGGGCGCTGCTGTTCATTTCGCCGCTGCGAACGCTGGAAGAGATACTGGCGGCGGAAGACGCCGGTCTGGCTCAGGAACACAGCGTTCAAACGATCCGGATCACGGGGCCCAACACGCCCGGGCTCGGGGCGCGCATCACGAGCGCGCTGTCACAAGCCGGTCTAGACATACGCGCGTACTCGGCGGTGGCGCTGGGTGATCAACACGTCACCAACGTCGCCTTCGATTCCGAAGAAGATGCGGATCGGGCGATGGACGTGCTCAAGTCTGTGCTCGCGTTGTAGCCGCCCGTTGCGACGCTACGGCTTGTTGGCCTGGGTGGCGGCAGGCTACTTTCCCACCACGGCCGCGGCACAAGTCACGTGCGTATCGGCGGCCATGTCTACGGCCTGTTCATAACGGAGAACTTGGCAGGGCTGCTCAGGTAGGGTGCGGAGCAGGGCGTAGATGCAACCGGCACTGCAAACGCGCGTGGGGTTTTCGGACATGCGCAGCTCTTCGACGAACGCCTCTTCCAGCCGACTCTCGAGCAGGTCGAGCAATTGGCGGTCGTCACGCTCGACGCGTTGGAGGAATTCCGGCGTGGTGGGCTGCTCATCGCCAAAGCGTTGCCCGATGTGGCTGAGGTCGGCCCCGGCGATGAGGACGGTCCGCCGCTCGTCGCTCGCGAGCAGTTGTACGAGCGCATCGGCAAAGTCGCCCAGGTCGGGTCCGCGGCCGTCGTGGGGCAAGGTACCGGTCGGCCCGCTGGGGTCGGGGCACAGCACGGGCACGATCTCGAAGGGGTGGCCAGCCCGACACACTTGCAGGATGTGCACCTGCAACTCGACCGAGTGCTCGACCTTGTGGTCGAACTGGTGCTCGCAGAGCGACTGGCCGAGCATCAGCTCGAGCTGCGTGATGAACTCCCGGTCGGTGGTTGCGCGGCCGAGCGGGGTCTCGAAATCCTTGGTCGTCGCCACGACCGACGACGAGCGGCCGAAGTGGTTTGTGCCCAGAATCACGTAGCGCTCGGCCGGCGGCGCCTGGGCAAGTGTCGCGTACGCGTCCGCGTAGCAGCGGCCGCCGCGGCGGTAGTCCAGGTGTGGGGCGATGATCCCGCGCAGGTTGGCAACCTTGGCCGGCGAGCCCTGCTCGAGCATCTTCTCGATCGCGGCTCTCAGCTCCGGTCCGGGCGGGTAGCGGTGACGATTGTCGCGCGTCCGGGCCGTCCGGTATTCGCGGCGCTGCCGCGCGTAGGCCTGCTCAAAACAGTCGTTGTCAAGCATCAGCGCCCGATCGAGCGAAGTGAGCATCTGCTCGATCTGGTCGGCGGAGATCATCTGACCGAACTGCTTCAGGAATGCGGCTTGAACCTCGCCGCAGGTGTGTTCGCCGTCCAGGTGCGTGAGCACGAAATATCCGGGGAGCGAGACGGCGATGGGTCGCGGGGCGACCTGCGTGAGGTCGTGCAGCGCGAAGTACATCTCGTCGCGCTCGTTATGGAAGGGCGCGACCTCGAGCGGTCGCACCGCGGGCAGTTTCTGGTTCGTTTCCATGGGCACACGTCAGGGCGAAACTTGATACGCCCAGCGGGTCTGCGATCCCCAGTACAGATGTACCCCAGTTTGCGCCAAACGGTGATCAAAAGTAAAGCGCAACGCGGAGATTCCCTCGGAATCCCCGTCGAGTGGTTCGACCGTGAAAGACTTATAGCGCACCGGCTGATGGAGGACGAGCGGAGATTTGCCCCGGGCGGCCTGTTCGATCAAGAGCCGCAAGGGTCCGGAAAAATAGCGATCTCCGGCCACACGCACCTCGATGGTCCGCTCGTCGATCTGCGTCAGCTCGCTGGGCGTCACCACTCCCAGCAGTCGCGGCGACCAGGTCAGCGGGACGACGCGAAGACCGCGTGTGCCGGTTCGCTCTTCGACCGCGAGCCGGACGTAGTGGGCGATGACCGGGAGGTTGGCGATGTAGAGCGTGTCGCCGTCCGTAACCGGTTGCGGGGCCGCGGCGATCTCGTCTACGACGCGATCTTCGACGGCCTGGGCGGTGTCGACCGCGATCCCGCAGAGGTACGTGCCGGCTCCGAACACGAGCGCGGAGGCGGTGACGCCCACCCACGCAAGCACCCGGCGCCGCCGTGCGACAGGTTTGTCGGCGCCGGCGAAGCCCCCGATTTCCTGGAACATCAACATCGCGAAGATTGCCCACCCCACGCCGGGAAGATAGAGGTGGTGGGGTGATACGAATGCCGGCAGCACGGGGAGCATGAAGCCCAGCAGGCAGGCCGGAGCGAGGACGCCGGCGGTGGTCCGGCGATTCCTGACGAAAAGCACCGCACAGATGGCGGCAACCAGCAGTGTGAGGCCGTAGAAAGCCAGCGGCCGCTCGTGGAAGTATGCCAGCCCGCCGATCGGCACGCACGGCACCAGCAGAAACTCGCCGAGCAGGTAGTAACAGGTCTTGTCGAGAATGTAGCGGAAGAAGTCCGGGTCGGTCGGGGGCACCACGTATGGACGGGGTGGCAATGCCGCTCCGCCCAGGTAGTGCGTTCGTAACGCCAGATACACTCCGATCGTGATCCCGAAGATTGCGAAGAGCGCCAGCGCTGCCCGCGAGCGCCGCCGGCGCATCAGCGGTTCTACCGCGAGAACAACGAAGGGAAACACGATCGCGTTCTCACGACAGCCCAGCGCCGCCGCAAACAGCAGGGCGCAGGCCACACCCCAGCCCCAGCGCTGCGGCGGTCGGCGGTCGGGATCAACGTCGACCGGGCCTTTGGGCCAGCGGCGGAACTCGGCCCAGCAGAGCAATGCCGCCAGCAGCAGCGTAGTCACCATCAGCTCGGTCTGCGCAGCGATCCACTGCACGGTGGCGACGTGGGCGGGGTGGATCGCAAACAGTCCGGCGACGGCCCAGGCCAAGCGGCGTGGGGCGCCGAGCCGCCGGATGAGCAGCGTCAGCAGCAGGCAGGCGACCAGGTGCCAGGCTAGCGAGGCGATGTGCATCACGAAGGGGCTCCAGCCGCCGAGCGTGTAAGTGAGCTTCATCAGTCCGAAGGCCACTGGGCGGAAGAAGCGGAGCGTGCACTCGGGCATCCACCAGAGCTCGATTACGCCGCCGGTCAGTTCGAGGTGACACGCGCGGGTCAGCTCGCCGAGCGACCAGCCGCAGTCGCGCAGTTGCCGGTAGTGGGCGTGGTCGTCCATGAGCAGGCCATATGTGACGGCTCGTCCGTGGAATGCCGCGATCAGCGCGGCGAGTCCGAGCACCGCCAAGAGGGCCCACCAGCGGTAGGAGCGATGTGTGCGTCGCGAGTGGTCGGCGGGGGTGATCATCTGTCTGGCATCGAGGACGACGCGCTGCCTTGATCCTCCGCTGAGCTTCCTGTTCCTTCCGGGTCGGGTTGCCCGAGCACTTGAAGCTCGGCTTGGCTCGGCAGATGGGCACCCAACAGCGGGACCAGCACGCCGGGGATTGCCCAGACGAGCTGCGTCAGGCGGTTTGCCAGGGCGAAGGCCACGGCTGCGGAGGCAGCGTTCAGCCCCCCCACGGTGAAGAACTTGACGTAGGCCGCCTCCATCACCCCGAATGCGTTCGGCGGAGAGATCGGGATAGCGGCAATCAGAAAACCGATCGGCACGAAGACGAAGTACAGCGTGAAATGTCCTTTCATGCCGAGGGCCTGGGACATTACGTAGGCTGCGATCACCACGATCAGTTGTAGAACCACCGTGTTCAGCAGCGCGAGCAGGACCAGCGCCTTGTGCTGCCGAATCGCCACGGTGGCTCGACCGATGCGCAGGAACTGGTCAGCCGCTGGCATCCGCTTGGCGAGCTGTGGCAGCTTGA
>CAZDTB010000284.1:0-6311 GCA_964508075.1 uncultured Planctomycetales bacterium | reverse complement strand
TGAACGACGGCGACGGGACGTTCGCCGCGCCGGTGTACTATGACGCCGGCGACAGTCCTCGGTCCGTTGCGGTCGGCGACCTGAATGGGGACGACCATCTCGACCTGGCGGTGGCGAACAACGATAGCGACAACGTCTCGGTCCTACTGAACAGCGGCGACGGAACGTTCGCGACGGCGGTGGATTACGACGCCGGCGACTGCCCTTGGTCCGTTGCCGTCGGTGACCTGAATGGCGACGATTACATTGACTTGGCGACGGCGAACCACTTGAGCGACAACGCCTCCGTGCTGTTGAATAACGGCGACGGGACGTTTGCCCCGGCGGTGCAATATGACGTTGGCGCCTACCCTATGTCCATCGCGGTTGGCGATCTGAACGGCGACGAGTGCCTCGACCTGACGGTGGCGATCCTGGGTGGTGACAACGTCCTGGTCCTGCTGAACAGCGGCGATGGGACGTTCGCCCCGCCGGCGCCCTACCCCGTGGGCGGGGACGCTGAATCCGTTGCCATCTGCGACCTGAACGGGGACGAGTGGCTCGACCTGGCGGTGGCGGGCGATGCTGCCATTTCCGTGCTGCTGAACAACGGCGACGGGACGTTCGCCGCGCCCACGCACTATGGAGACCGGCAATACCGTTTTTTCATAGCGGTCGGTGACCTGAACGGAGACGAACGGGCCGACCTGGCGGCGATGGAGTATCCTAACTGGGGCAGTGACCACATATCGGTGTTTATGAACAACGGCGATGGAACGTTCGCCGCGCCGGTGAACCACCTCCTGGGTAGCACCATCCAGTACGCCGTGTTCGCTGACGTGGACGGCGACGATTGGCTCGACCTGCTGGTGGCGAACAAATCGACCAGCCAAGTCTACGTGCTGCTGAACAACGGCGACGGGACGCTCGCCGCGCCGGTGGACTACCCGGCGGGTGAAGGGGAAGGAGATTTCAGCTTCGTGGCGGCCGACGACCTCAACGGGGACGGTTGGCTCGACCTGTTGATGACCGACTGCGAGAATGATTTCCTCTTGGTGCTGCTGAGCAACGGCGACGGGACGTTCGGCCCACCGACGTACTATGAGATGGGCGACGACCCCTGTTCCGCAGCGGTCGCTGACCTGAACGAGGACCAGTGGGCGGACGTGGCGGTGGTGAACCAGGATCACGACAGCGTCTCGGTCCTGCTTAACAACGGCGACGGCACGTTCGCCCCGGCGGGGCAATATGAGGTTGGCGCCCGCCCCATGTCCATTGCGGCTGGCGATCTGGACGGCGACGACCGGATCGACTTGGCGGTGGCGAGCAACCATGGCAGCTGCGTCTCGGTGTTGCTGAACCGCGGCGACGGGACGTTTGACCCGGGAGTGAACCATTACCCCGGCTACTCCCTCTATTTCGTGGCCCTTGGCGATCTGAACCGGGACGACCGGCTCGACCTCGCGCTGGTGGCCGGTGAGTTCTGGGTCGCGGTGTCGCTCGGCCGCGGCGATGGAACGTTTGACGCGCCGACGTTGTACTGGGTCGGCATGTGGCCTGAATCCCTCGCGATCGGCGATCTGAACGGGGATGACTGCCTCGACTTAGCGACCGATGCCTGGGGCATTGCGGTGCTGCTGAACAACGGCGACGGGACGTTCGGCGCGCCGGTGTACTATGACATGGGCCCCGACGTCGTCGAACCCTCGTACGTTGTGTTCGGTGATCTGGACGGAGACACCCGGCTCGATCTGGCCGCGATAACGAGGTGGCCTGGCGAGGCGGGGGCGGTCTGGGTGCTGCTGAACGATGCCGACGGGACGTTTGGCCCGCCGGTGGGGTTTGGCACCGGCGACTCGCCCTGGTGCCTCGCGATCGGCGACTTGAACAGTGACGAGCGGCTCGACCTGGTGACAACAGCCCAGTTTGCCCGCGTCGTGGTGCTGCTGAACCAGGGCACCGGGAGCCTGCCCGGCGACGTCGATGATGACAACGACGTCGACCTGGCTGATTTGGCCGCTCTGCTTGGCGCATATGGCGCCTGCGAAGGCGATCCGAACTACAACCCGAGCGCCGACTTCGACGCCAACGGCTGCGTCGATCTCTGGGATCTGCTCAGATTGCTGTCCAACTACGGGGCGGGTGCGTAGCGGCCGGCGCCCCTGCCGGCCGTAGGAAATCGAAGACGTCCTTTTCTCAACGGCCGACACGGGGGTCGGCCGCTACCGAATCTCACATTGCTGTCCAACTACGGGGCGGGTAGGTAGCGTGTGGCGGGGGAACCGCCAAGACGCCAAGGCGCCAACGTGAGCGAAGCGCTTGTGCGGCGTGTCTTCGCGCTCCGGTATGCGGTGCTGGCGCTGGTCGTGATTCAATCAGAGCGGCTGTGACTGCCGCACTTCTATCAGGTGCCCCGCCGGATCGTGGAGCAGTAGATACTGGTCGGTCCAGCCGAAGCCGCGGACGCGCTCGTACGCCCACTGCGCTTCCTGCAACCGCTCTTCCAGCTCCGCCAGGCGCTCGACCGTCACCGTGAAGCGCCGCCGCACCGGATCGATCTCGGGATCGTGCCGGAATTCCAGGAACAACCCCGCCTGTGGGCTGCCCAACCCCCAGCAGCCGGGAATCTGAAGCTCTTCCGGCCAAGGCACCAGCCCGATGATCCCCACGTAGAAATGTTCCAACTGGTCAACGCGCTCGCGCGGAACCCCGACGCGGATCTCGCGCACGCAGAGCGGCGCGGCCGGTTGGGACTTGCTCTTCTCCAGAATCGGCATCGCGACTCCACTCTAGCAGATGTAGCACCGCAACAGAAGCACCGCCGCACGTGCCGTCTTCGCGATGACCCGTCGGTAGTGGGCGCGCAGGCGTGTTTACACCTGAAGGAACCGGTCTGCCGACTGCGCGTTACGTTATCGGTAACACGTTGCTTTCGGCTGCCGCGCTCATTATAATGAAAAGGGTATGGAGCTATATTTCGGCATAGCGGGGGGCCGATTTGTGGGAGCTAAGTGAGGGAGTCTCTTCCGCGCCCTGTGCGCTCACACCGCACGCCTTGATCGAGCTTGCGATCCGGGACGGCGGTTATGGGACTGCCTCAGAGTCCGCAGCTATCCAAAAGGAGGATGAACATGCCAGCGTGTGCTTCCAGCACCGGACTGTCTGCCCTGGGTTTCGCGGGGACCGAACGCAGTGTGCGATCGGCCCGACGGGGCATTTTCACGGGCTTGGTGCTTTGCGCGCTGGCCGGCCCGGCGCTGGCGCAGCTTACCGACGAAGACATCGCCGCCCTGCGCGAACAGGGCAAGCGCGAGGGCTGGACGTTCGAGGTCGGCCACAACGAGGCCACCCGCTACGCCTTGCACCAGCTGTGCGGCACGGTCATGCCCGCGGATTGGGTGGAGCCAGCCGGCGGCGACTTCATGTTAAGAGGGGGCTTGCCGGAGGCGTGGGACTGGCGTGATCTTGACGGCTGCACGCCGGTCCGCAGCCAGGGCGGCTGCGGCAGTTGCTGGGCGTTCAGTGCGATCGGCGCGGTCGAGAGCGCCATCCTGATCAACGAGGGCTGGAACACTGACCTTTCCGAGCAATGGCTGGTCAGTTGCACCAGCGCGGGCAGTTGCAGCGGCGGCTGGCCCAGCGCCGCCTTGGGTTTCCTCATCTGCGGAGACGTCTGGAGGGATCCCTGCGGCGACTGCGGCCCGGTGCTGGAATCTGATTTCCCCTACGTCGCGTGGAACGCCCCCTGCAATTGTCCCTATCCGCACCCCTACACGATCGACAACTGGGGTCACGTTGGCGGCGGGATCAATGTGGAGAGGATCAAGCAGGCGATCTACGACTACGGCCCGGTCTCGGTCACCGTCGCGGTCAACTACGCATTCCAGGCCTATAACGGCGGCGTGTTCAACGGCTGTTGGGACGGAACCGTGAACCATGCCGTCGTGCTGGTCGGCTGGGACGACAATCAGGGCCCGGAGGGCCTCTGGTTTCTGCGCAACTCGTGGGGCGGCTCGTGGGGCGAAGGCGGGTATATGCGGATCCCGTACGGCTGTTCAAAGGTCGGCGGCAGCGCCTGCTACGTGGAGTATCGATTCGACTGCAATCACAACGGGATACCGGACTTCGAGGAAATCGCCGACGGCACTGCCGAGGACTGCAACGGCAACGAGGTGCCCGACGAGTGCGACATCGCTAGCGGCGCCAGTACCGACTGCAACGAGAACGACGTGCCGGACGAGTGCGAGATGGACCGCATTGAAACGCTTTACGTCGACCAGACCGCCACCGGCGCCAACACCGGCACGAGCTGGGAAGACGCGCTCACCGACCTGGAAGCAGCTTACTGCTACACGCAAATCGACATCGGCATTACCGAGATCTGGGTGGCCCGCGGGACCTACACGCCCATCGACGGTGACGGCGGCGGCCGGGCCGCTTCCGTCCGGCTCGCCAACGGCGTCGCATTCCGCGGAGGCTTCGCCGGCACCGAAACCACTCTCGACCAGCGCGACCTCAGCAACCCCGCCAACCGCACCATCCTGAGCGGCGACCTGCTCGGCGACGACGAGCCGAACTTCGTCAACCGCTGGGACAACAGCTACCACGTCGTCCGCGGCGCCGGCACCGACAGTACCGCCATCCTCGATGGGGTCACGATCACCGGCGGCTACGCGGATGCAGCTACCGGCAATAACACCGGCGGCGGCATGTACAACGCCGGGGGAAGTCCGACCGTGATCAACTGCACTTTCGTGGGGAACTACGCCGCATTCACCGGCGGAGCAATGAGCAACGAGTGGGGCTGGAACGGCGCCGGCAGCAGCCCGATGATCATCAACTGCGCGTTCAGCGGAAACTGTGCGGGGCTCCTCGCGGGTGCCATTTACAGCATCGGCGAGTTCACGGCCGACGCCGACCCCACCCTGATCAACTGCTCGCTGGTCGGCAATACCGCCCAGGTTACCGGCGGCCTCAGCAGTTGCGGCACATATGGCGCTCCCACGCTGGCCAACTGCGTGCTCTGGGGTAACACCGATATGAACGGCAGCGTCGAGAGCTCGCAGATCCGCTGTGACCAGGTGAGCATCGACTACTCCTGCGTCCAGGGCCTGACCGGTGAGCTGGGCGGAACCGGGAACATCGGCAGCCCCCCGTCGTTCGTCGACGCCGACGGCCCCGACGACCTGCCCGGTACGCTGGACGACAACCTCCGTTTGAATCCCAGTTCCGCCGGCATCGACGCCGGCGACAATTCGTCCGTGCCAACCGCAATCGTCACCGACCTGGACGGCAACCCGCGCATCGTCGATGACCCGGGCATGCCGGACAGCGGCAACGCCCCCGGCGGCGAAGCCGTGGTCGATATGGGCGCCTACGAGTTCCAGGGCAGCACGTGCTTCGGCGACCTCAACGGCGACAACCAGATCAACCTCGCCGACCTGGGCGCCTTGCTGGGCCACTACGGGATGACCGACGGCGCGACCTACGCCGACGGCGACCTCGACGGCAACGGCGCCGTCGATCTGGCCGACCTGGGCGAGCTGCTCTCACGCTACGGCACAAGCTGCTAGTAACAAGCGCAGACGCCGAGCGTTACAAAACGGACCACTTGCGTGCCGTCCCGCTCCGGGCCGGCACGCTTTGTTTAGAGCGCCCATCAAGACCGGGTGGCACGGGCGTCTCGCCCGTGTTGCCACCGCCGGGACGCCGGTGCCGCCCTTGTTGTGGTAGGGACCTTCAAAGTCCGCGCGTGAACTCCCCCAGGTGGTCCACCGAGAGGCGCAGCGCGTCCAGAGGGCCGGTTGCCATGGGCAGATCCCGGCATCGCCGGGATCTGCCCGTGTTTCTCCCGTATACCGCCGTCGTCAGATGCACGGGCAAACCGGCCTTCGGCCGGCCTGCCCATGGCACCCACGCTATCCTGCCTCCCGCCGTCCGTCTCCCGCGGACACCCGGCGCTCCTGAGCCGTTGCCCCCTTTTTCCCCAGATGCAGGGGGATACAATGGTGGCACTGTCGTCCCTGGCCTGGCCAAAAAAGGGAGAACGAGCAATGAGCCTTTCCGATTCGCTAATGATTCTCGTCGTTCTGATTGCGCCCATCGCTGCCGTACAGGTGCAGAAGTTTCTTGAACGTGGGCGGGAGAGGCGCAACCGCAAGGTAGCTCTTTTTCAGTCGCTCATGGCGACTCGAAGCGCGCGTGTATCATTCGAGCATGTCCGTGCGCTCAATATGATCGACATTGAGTTCTACGAACATCATAAAATAGCTGGCGTGTCATGGCAGTCAAAACTCGACAAGGCTGTGCGCGAGGCCTGGAAAGCCTACCAC
>CAZDTB010000283.1:0-6330 GCA_964508075.1 uncultured Planctomycetales bacterium | reverse complement strand
GGGCGTGCAACTCGGCCGAAACGTCGTGATCGGCTTCAACGCCACCGTCGCCGCCCACTACCAGGAACGCGATGCGCTGACCATCAAGCGCACCATCATCGAGGACGACGTCGTCATCGGCGGCCACGCCGTCATCTACGGCGGCGTGCACATTCACGAAGGTGCCATCATCGGCGCCGGGGCGGTCGTGCTGCCGAACACCGTCGTCGGCCCGAACGAGTTCTGGGGCGGCGTCCCGGCGAAGAAGATCCGCGATCTCCCCGCCCTGGACGAGGTGCACGCTACGTAAGTCGAAAGCTGCGCATGTCGAAACAGCTTGGAGACGGTGGCAGAACGCAGAGACCCGCAGGCTTCAGTCCGCGCGGCGCCGCGCGGGCTGAAGCCCGCGGCTCTTCACGCGGCGGGTTGTCGGGAGTCTCGGCGACCATCGCGGTCACTTGCCTCGCGTTGCTGGCAATGTTACGCGCGGGCTGCTCGAGAGAGCCAACTGCTAGACCAGACCAGCTGCCACGCAATGTCGTCCTGATCATTCTCGATACCGTCCGCGTCGACAAACTCGGCTGTTACGGCAGCACACTTGGCGTCACGCCGCGCATCGACGAGCTGGCGGCATCCGGCGTGCGTTTTGAGCGCGCCTATAGTCACGCGCCGTGGACGTTGCCCGCCTGCGCTTCGATCCTGACTTCGCTCTATCCGCCTCAGCATTCCGCGGGCGGCCACCTGCCAAACCTCCGGAAACTGCCGGACGCGGTCCGAACGCTGGCGGAATGCTTCCAGGACGCGGGTTTTGCAACCGCCGCGGTGGTCAACGTCGACTTCCTGACCGAGTCGTTCGGCATGACGCAGGGCTTTCAGGAGGTCGATTTCAAGGTTTACCCCACCAACGTTCAGGTGCGCCCGGCGAAGCCGACCACCGATGCCGCACTGAGCTGGCTCAAGTCGCGCGGTCCGCAGCGGTTCTTCCTGCTGGTCCATTACTTTGACCCGCATCTGATCTACGCCCCGCCGCCCGAATATCGGCGGCGGTTCGCAGCGCCGGAAGACCGCGAAAACACCGCCTGGGTCTTCGGAACGCGTCAACAGATCAGGGCTTATCGCGAAGGCACGCTGCAATTCGAAGACGACACAATCCGACGGGCCGAGCGCCTGTACGACGGCGAGGTCGCCTACACCGATCACGAGGTCGGTCGGCTGCTCGACGGCCTTGAGCAGCTTGGGGTCGCCGACTCCACCGTCGTGGTGCTAACTGCGGACCACGGCGAGGAATTCCTCGATCACGGGGGCTTCGAGCACGGTCACGCACTCTACGAGGAGCTGGTGCACGTGCCGCTGATCATCCGTGTGGGGACGCCGACCGTTGGGCGCACCGTGCCAACCGTCGTCGGACACGTGGACCTGGCGCCGGCGCTCTGCGAACTCGTCGGCGTCACACCCGATCCGGCCTTCGCCGGCAAGAGCCTCCTCGGCCTGATCAACGGTACGCCCGAAGACGACCACGCGGTCGTCTTCCAGGGCAACTTCTGGGGTCCCCCGTTGCGGGGCTGGTTGCAGGGTGGCTATAAGCTGATTCTGTACGCCGAGCAGGCGCCCGAGTTGTTCGAACTCGCTGCCGATCCCCACGAAAGAAGCAACCTGCGCAACTTCGAACCGCAGCGCGTGCGGCAAATGATCGCCGACCTGGAGCTGGCCTTCAAGGGAATGATCTCGCACATGCGCGGCGAGGAGTCGGCGGCGAAATTGTCACCGGAAGAACTCCGCCGGCTGGAAGCGCTTGGCTACATCGCGGATCGACAAACGCCACCGCCGTGACGCCTTCTGGAGCGATCAGCAGACCGGGTTCTGCCCAAAGAATCTTGCTTGAAACGCATGCTCTGAGTCTACGGCTGACACAGCCATGCCACGCCTGAATCGACCGTCGATGGCGCGCGGCCGGGCAGGTTCAGGACCACCTGCATAAGCGTGGTGATTGATCCCCTGGGAAAGGCGAAGAGGAGGAGCAGGGCGCCGGCTATGCCGATTGCCGCGTGGGCGAGCGCTTCGTGTTTGTGGATCAGGTTGAGCTTCACGGCGAAGCTCCCCTCTGCCGGTAAGGGCTACTCCACCCAGATGCGCCGCAGGCAGCAATCGTCTCCGGCCGGGAGGGAGCTCTGCGTCTCGATCTTTATGTTAGTGCCGAGGGCCTTGTTGATCTCGGCCACGGCGGTGAAGAACCACGTGTCGCACCCGGGCTGATCCTCGTTCAGTATGTCCAGGCGTTTGTGCCAGTGGTACCAGGGACAGTCGGCGTGTCTTACAAACGCCTCACCACCCTCGCCTTCTTCCACGGTGGCGTCTTCGCCCATGCAGACCGAGGACCAGGCGATCGAATTAGCCACCTGCGGAGCCAGGGGCTTGTTCGGATCGAGGCGCTTGAGATAAGCCTGGCCCGTTTGAACGCCGGTGATCTCCCACATTTTGTTGCCAAGTTCCTCGGGGTCGAGATCGGGGGCCATCTCCAAAGCGGCCTGGCGCCAGGCGAAGTGCTGAGCGCGGACGATCTCGCACAGGACTTTGAAGCGCTTTTCGATGGGAATGTCCATGTTTAATCCTTTCTGATGACGCCATCGGCAGGCGAAGACGGCCGAAGCCGCGTCGGTGCGTCGGCTTGGGAGCGGCTCGGCGCGTCTGGCATGCTAACGTGTAAAGCGGTACGCCTCGTGGACCTCCGCGGCACCGTGGAACTTGGGTAGCTCGAAGCCGACCGCATCGACGGGACAGACTTCGGCACAGATGCCGCACTCCTCGCAGAGCATCTGGAGGTAGGCCGCCTTGCCGTTGACCAGACCCATGATCTGGGCCGGGCAGCGGGTGACGCACACGCCGCAGCCGTTGCACCTGAACGCGTTGACTACTGGAAACATATCGTCATCCTTCCTCAGAAGGTCATCGCCAGTCGGTATCCATCGTGAATGGCGGCGTTGGCCCGGCGGGTCACGATGGCGTCGCCAATCGTGTATACCTCGCCCTTGGCGTATTCAAGCTCATTGTTGGGTGCCATGTTGGCCAGGACAATGGTGTCGCAGGGGACCGTGACCTCGTTGCCGTCCGGATCCTGGGCGAGGACGCCCTCCGGCCCGAGCTGCTTGATCTTGTGTTTGGTGTACTGCGTGACGCCGCCCTCCTTGAGCTTCTTGATGTATCGCCAGATGTAAGAGGGATTCACGTCCAGGCCGAACTTCTTGGCGGGTCCGATGATGGAGACCTGATAGTCGCCCTGGTCCACCAGGAACAGGGCGGTAGCGATGGCCACTCCCTTGTCGCCCACTACGACGACTCGCTTTCCGGGCTTGACTACCCCGTCCATCACGTCCAGGCAGCTCACCACGTTCTCGCCGTTGCTGCCGAGGAAGGTGCCGCGGTCGGGTTTGGCGCCAATCGCAAGGATGAGCTTGTCGGGCGCCTGCTTCCTGATCAGCTCCGGAGTCACAGTGGTGTTGGTGATGATCTTGGCGCCGTGTTTCTGGCAGCGCGTCTTCAGGTGGTTCACCAGGCGCATGAACTCGTCGTCGCCCCAGGGGCCCTTGGCCGCGGTGGCGGCCTGGCCGCCCATTTTGTCCTTCTTCTCATAGATGGTGACGTCGTGACCCTTCTCCGCCGCGACAGCGCCAGCCTGCAACCCGGCCAGCCCGGCCCCCACGATCATGATCTTCTTCTTGTCGGGTGAGGGCTCGAATCCGTAGAACCCCCAGTCGGCTTCACTCTCGTGGCCGAGCGTGGGCCGGACGCCGCAGGTCAGCTCCGCGTCACGGAAGAGCCGGGCCAGGCAGATGTTGCACGCCATGCAGGGGAGGATGTCCTCCTCGCGGCCTTCCAGGATTTTATTGGGGAGCATGGGGTCGGCGATCATGGCCCGGCAGCTCTCCCAGAAGTCGATGACGCCTTCGGCCAGAGCCGCCTCGGGGTACTTGGGCTCGAAGAGCCGATAGGCCATGCAGACGGGCATCTTCAGCTCGTTCTTGAAGCGCTTGGCGACGTAGAGCCAGTTGCCCTGCGGGATGTCCCGGGAGATCACCGACTCGGCCGACTCCTGCCAGCCCACGGTGACCGAAAGCAGATTCACGCCGGCGTTGCAGATGATGCGGTTGATCTCGAGGCTTTCCTCCGGTGTGTTGCCTCCGCGGTCCAGCAGGAGCTCTTCGCCACACAGGCGGATGATGATGGGATAGTCCGGCCCGACCTCTTGGCGGATCCCCTCGACAATCCTCCGCGGGAACTCGGCCCGCCCTTTCACATCGCCGCCGAACTCGTCGGTCCGCTGGTTGGTGTAGGAGGAGATGAAGTTGGAGAGCAGGTAGCCGACGATCCCGGAGATTTCGACGGCGTCGAACCCGGCCTCGGCGCACCGGCGGGCGCCCTGCACGTGCTCCGCGATGCAGATCTCGATCTCCTCCTTGGTCATCTCACGTGGAGGCCGAAACCTTGGGAGCCGCTGGTCCACGACCGAGGGGCCGACGGTATAGTCCAGGTGGATTCCCCCCACCCGGCCGCAATGCATGAGTTGCAGAACGGACAGCGCGTCATACTTGCGGATCACGTCGGCGATCCGCCTGAGGCCTGGGATGAACTTGTCATCCCAGATCGCCATCATGCCCACGTAGCCCTTGCCCTCCCCGCGCGGGTCGGTGTAGGCGCCTTGGGTCGTGACGATCCCCGCCCCGCCGCGGGCCTGGGCCTCCATGTAGGCCACTTCCTTGTCGGCCACGTAGCCGTCGGAGTAGTTGAAGTTCGTCTCCGTGGAGGCGTACTTGATGCGGTTTTTGGTCTCGAGCTTTCCGAGTTTCCCCGGTGAGAAAATGTGAGGATACTTCTTTTGTCCGGGAAGCATCTGATCCTCCTCATGCCAATCGCTGACAGAGTATAGCTAATCCACCTTGACAACCACCGCAAGGGCCGTGTCACCAGCCGCGCAACCGGTGAACAGACCATATCCGCCTCCGCCCAGCACGAGCTCCTCGATCAGCTCAATGATCAGCCGGGCGCCGGTGGGGGCCTGTGGGTGGCCCCAGACGAGGGAGCTGCCGAAACGGTTCATCGCGGAAACCTCGATCTCCATCTGCTGGGCGAAGTAGATGTCGTTCACGGCGAAGGGATTGTGTGTCTTGACGGCCTTGACGTCCCTCATCGTGATGCCCGCCCGGGTGAGCGCCTGCCGCGTTGCCGGCACGTTGGCCGTGGGCATGAAGCCCTTGTCCGCGCGTCCCTGGCCATGAGACACGACCCGGACCGGCACGCTGCGATCCCGGCTCAACTCCGCCGCCCTCTCCTTGGTTGTCACGATCACGCCGGCGTTTCCGTCAGCAGGGTAGGTCTGTGTGCCGAAGGTGACGGTCCCGCCCTCGAGTGCCGGCTTAAGTTTGGCCAGCCCCTCGGCCGTGGTGGTAAAGACGCCCTCGTCACCGACGACGGTCTTGACGACCTTGCGGCCGGAGGGATCCTTGACTTCGATGGGCAGGACCATGTAGCGCTTGAGGAACGCGGAGTCGTCCTTGAGGGCGTCCTGATACTGCTGGTAGCGCATCAGCGCCACCTCGTCCTGGATGGCCCGATCGATGCCGGCTTTGCCGGCGACGTTCTCCGCGGTCTGGACCATGGAGTTCTTCGCATAGGGATCGTGGCCGAAGTTGTCCCACACCCAATCTTCGGTCTTGCCGACCCCGCCCGTCGCCAACGGGTTCGGGTAGTAGATGTGTGGCGAATTACTGGTGCGGTCGCACAAGAGGGTCAACACGCAGCCGTGCGTGCCGGACTCAATCTGCATGGCCGCCAGCGAGATCGCCTTGCCCGACGTGGCGCAGGCCTCGCTGATGATTGGTCCGGTGGTGCCCGGCGCGCCGATCAGGCCTGCCGCCCAGGGCCCGCCATAAAAGCTGAACTGCTGGGGGACCGTCAAGCCCAGCAAGAGGCCGTCGAACACCTCGGGTGAGATCCGCCGCTCGGCGAGGGCTCTTACCGCCACCTCAGCCCCGAATCTCAGGGCATGCAGATGACCGAAGCTCCCCTGCCACCTGCAAAAAGGAGTCGACCAGTAACCGCCGTAGGGTATGTACGCTGCTTTGAATTGCATGACAAGAACCTTTACTGATACATCGTCTGGTAGAATAAGCACCCAAGTTCATAGTGTTTTTGGCCGTCGCGTTCGGCAGAATCCTTCAGAGGACCATTCCTGCATGAATGCCGACGGTTACGTCTACAGCCATGACCAGGGCCACGACTGGAGAAAAAACAGACATTACTTCTCGCAGTGGGGTTCATATGGTGTGGATCTCAACAGGAACTACGGGGGGGCCATCA
>CAZDTB010000282.1:0-6399 GCA_964508075.1 uncultured Planctomycetales bacterium | reverse complement strand
CCTCCAGTGCCTCGATCTTCATCTGCTGCGCATTCAGCAGCGTTTCCAATCGGGCAACCTTGTCACCCGAATCGCCCTGTGCAGGCGACGCGCCGTCGCCTGCGAACGCCAGTCCGGCAAGCATGCAAAGCACCGTTGCGCCGAACAAGCACCCGCGCCAATTCATCTTTGACATAAGCATCTCCCAGAAATCACTAGAATGTGGTGCCAACCAACCTCCTGTCAGCCGGTACACCAGATATCTTTCGTTGCCAACAGCCCGCGCGAAGACGCGCGCGCGGACTCCAACCTTGTCTACTTCCCAACTACATACAATCCATGTGCCAACACCCACTACAAACTGCGAAAACTCCAACTCTATTGCCGGTAATGACTTATGAACTCTTGCTTCCGCCCCATCCCAGGGAAACCGCACCCCATTTGACGGAAGCCCGTCATCGGCCGGCCGGCACTCTGCGTAACGCCTTTCTTCTCAAAAGGTTATGAATAGCCAGCCCCAGCGAGCCGGCGAAAGGCAATGGCGGACAACCGTCTCTTCGGCGCCTGCCTTGCCGAGCGCGCTCCCGAAGCTTGCGCGCCCGCACCGCACTACCACCTACCAGCATGCCGTCGTCTCGCCAACAGTTCATCGGCGTGAACCCCGGGTCCCCATCGCAGCCGGTCTAAGCTAACTAGCCGGGAAGAGCCGGCTTGCTCGTCTAGCCGTCATTCACGCCCTGTAAGGACGGCATGCAAGCGCGATGGCGGCGCGGCACGGATTTCGTTGCATAGCATATACCTGCGGAGGCTTTGACGGAGGAGTGCCGTGCCCGTAACGCTCGCAAGAGCTCTGCGCACGGAACTCAAGCAGTTCAGCGACTCGATCACCGAGGATTCAAGCCGCTTGAGAAACGCATGCCGTGGCTGGGTCAACCAACGGCATTTGTGCCAGATCCGCGTCACTTCTCGATGGAATCCCACTAACGCGTCAGGGTTGCTGGTGATTCCACAATGCTGCTTGTGACGCTCCCGCCACACTGAGCGACGCCGAGCGCGGCTGACCACCGGCGTCACCGCGTGCGCGCCCCTGGCGTGAAGGCGTATTTCATCGAACGTGCTCCGCTTGAGTGCTATAGCGTACGCAGGAATGCGACCAGGTCTTTTTTCTCCTGCTCGGTCAGCCTCACACCTGTCACGACATTGAAGAGCTCCACCGTATCCTCCAACGTGAGCAATCGTCGATCATGCAGGTAAGGTACCGAGTCCTTGATACCGCGCAGCGGAAACGTCTTGATTGGACCATCGGCTGAGGCCATCCGGCCGTTGACCATCTGTGGCTTGAAGAAACGCTCCGCCCGCAGATTGTGCATCAGATTGTCCGTGTAATACGGCGAAGGATGGCACTCCGCGCAGCGGCCCTTGTTGAAGAAGACCTCCTGCCCGCGCAGCTCAGCCGCGGTGGCTTTGCTCTCATCGAGCTTGCCGAACACATCGAGCTTCGGGGCCGGCGGGAAGTCGAGCAACGCCTGGAACTCTGCCATGAAGTGAACCTGGCTGCCGCGGTCCAGAATGTTCACGCCTTTCTTGGTGCCGATCACGGGGTCGCCGTCGAAGTACGCCGCCCGCTGCTCGAACTCCGTGAAATCCTCGACGCTCTTGAGCGCCCGCTGCGACCCGAACAGCCGCTGGACGTTCACACCGCGCAGCGAGGGCGTATCGAGGCCATGACGGAACTCCTGCGGCCGAATGTCTCCGACCAGGTGCGTCGCGGAGTTCGTGTGACCGTTAACATGACAATCGAAGCACGTCACGCCCCGATGCGGCCGCACCGAGCGTCGGTCCTCGGTCTGATTGAACTGCTGCTGGGGGAACGGCGTTACGAGCAGACGCAGCCCCTCGATCTGCTTCGGATTGAGAATGCCGTTGAACATTTCGTAGTAGTTGTCAATGGTAACGACCTTGCCTTGTGACACGTCGCCGAGATCAGGACGCGTCGTCAGATAGATCGGCGGCGGATACTCGGGCAGGAAGTGGACGGGTAGGTCATAATCCAGGTCGAAGCGCGTCAGGTCGATGCCCGTCTGCCGCTTGATCTCATCGATGTGGTGCTGCGGAAAGACCATGCCGCCCTCCGCATGGTTCGGGTGCGGCAGCGGCAGAAACCCCTTGGGCCAGAGTCCCTTCTCCTTGATCTGCTGCGGCGTCATCTCGGCCAGTTGCTGCCAGGTGACGCCAGGTGGCAGCTTGACGCGCACGCCGTCCTGGATTGCTTTGCCGCCCGACATGGTTACACCTCTCGCCGGCCGATCGCTCAAATCGTAGCGCTCCTTCAGCAGATCCATTTGGCGCTTCATGATGGCTGGCTTGGCCGCCGCCATTCGGCCCATCGTGTCCTCAAAGCTCTCCGTGATCGCCACCGGCGCATAGCTTGTGGGCCTGTCCTGGCCTTGCGCCACGACCAGCCCCACTGCCGCGGTCGCCAGGATCGCAGCGGTCACCACGGGCCAGGCACGCCGCAGGGCAAAGTGCTGGATTCCTTTCATGGTTTCTTCCTCCGTTTGCCTGTCAGCCTCCGTTTGGCTGTCAGCGATTCCTTTTTCGTGGGGTGTCCCAGATGGGCTCTGGTCCGCGACCATCGCGGTCATCTTTGGGTGATTCTACGGCGCCTCCACGCTTTGGCAAGGCTGTGTTCGGCCCTCGCACGGTTCCACCCGCCTGCGACGAGGGCGTCATCCTGGCCGAAATGATCCTCGTTTTGGCGTTTGGGACAGGTACGACCAGACGGTCTCCGTGACCTCCGTAACGGCTTGCCTGCCAAAAGATTATGCACGGTCAGGCACAGTCATCCTGCGGAAGGTAATGGCGAACAACCATCTCTCCGGCGCCTGTGTTGCCGGGCGCGCTCCCGACTCCGCCAAACTCGACACCACAACCGAACGAGCACCCAACAGACCCGCGCGCTCGATCACCTCAGCTCGGCGAAGCGCCCGTCTCGGTCACGCCCGGCCGACCCCCATCACACGCTCTCGTGCCCGTGCGCGACAGCACAAACGTCCCGGCGAACCCCACCAGCACCATCACAAGCGCCGTGCCCGCGGCACGCGCCGAGATGGCCGGTTCCGTCCGTCGCGCCCAAGCTGCCGGATCGGTGATCCGCGCGATTAACTCGGTCTTGTCGTCGATCTGCTCGACGCCGGGCACACCGCGCGCCCGTGCGTAGCTGAGCAACTCTTCAAACGAGCGTGCTTCCAGCGCCTTCTGCCCGACGGACTGCGTGAACGGCCACAGTCCGATCACCGAGCCCAGCAGCACTCCCAGCAACACGCCCACGGTCGGACGATGAAAGCGACGCAGCAGAAGCTTGAGTACGTTCGACAGGATGACGATGCCGAGCAGTGCCCCGGCACCGAACGGGACAACGACGCTCAGGCTGGCTTTGAGGAGCTGCATGTCGCCAGCCTTAACGCCGTCCTTCAGATCGCGCACCGACCCGATTACACGATCGTACTGATCCATCACCAGCAGCATGTACGACCCGGAGATGCCCGGTAACACCATGGTCGTGGAACCGACCACGCCGGACACGAGGTCCATACCCGCGTTGTGCGGGAATCCCCGACCGCCTTTCAACAGAAACACGCCGACCATCAGCCCTAGCCCGGCCAGGATCGCGACGACGACATCCGCCCGCACGGGGCGCAGCGACTTGAACAGCAAGGGCGCGCCGCCCAGCGTCAGCCCAATGAACAGCGCGAACATCGCAGCCGTATAGTGGAACAAGAGGTAGAGGATGACGCCCGCCAACCCGACGATGGCGCCGCCCGCCAAGCCCCCCACGATTCCCAGAAAGATGATCCGCCGCCGCGTAAACCGCAGGGCAGTGATGTCGGCGACGCTGTCGATGAACTCTTCATACAGCCCCATCGCCAGGATCATCGTCCCGCCGGAGACGCCGGGGATCAGGTTGGCAATGCCCATCAGCACGCCGGCAACCGCCGCCCGGATCGCCAACAACGGCGAAAACCGGCCAGGCGTCCCCACAACCGACGCATCGCCTGCCGGCGGATTTGTTCGTCCCTTGATCGCACTCTCCGAATTCATGCCGGGCAAATGTACGCGGCCCGCATGGTGCTGTCCATGACGACCCCAGACGGTATACTCTCGGAAGCCCAACTCTGTTCGTGCGGAGTCAATCGGTCACCGGGAGCAAGCCACAGATGTCTGAACCAGCTCCGTCCGTTCCGACCTGGCCGTCGTTCGCCCGACAGGTCATCGAGTTCGCCATCCGCGAGGTCGATGTCGGCCGGCCCACGCCGCCCGAACAAGGGGTCGAATCCTTCGGCGGCGTGTTCGTGACCCTGAAGAAGTCCGGTCGGCTCCGCGGATGTATGGGTACGCTGGATGCATCGCAGCCGCTGGTCGAAGCGGTGCAACACGCCGCCCGTGTCGCCGCCCTGAGCGACCCGCGCTTTCCCCCGCTTGCGCTTGGCGAACTACCCGACGTGTCGGTCGAGGTGTCGATCCTGTCCAACCCCTGGCCGATGCAATCAATCGACGATCTTCAAATCGGCACGCACGGAATCGTCGTTCGCAAAGGCCTGCAGCGCGGGCTGTTCCTGCCGCAGGTCGCCAGCGAGCATCAACTCGACAAGCACACGTTTCTGTCGCGCTGCTGCGCGGAGAAAGCCGGTCTCACGCCAGATGCCTGGCAAGACCCGGACACCGAAGTGCTGCTCTTCACCGCCGAAATCTTCAACGAATAGACACCAGTTGAACCGCCAAGGCGCCAAGAGCGCCAAGGTTGAGAGAGGGTTCAGGGCTCGGGGTTCAGGGTTCAGAATGTAGCGTCCGGTCTCCGCGCCGGACGGCCTTTCGTAGCGTCCGGGCTCCGTGCCGGACGGGGGACAGGATGTAGCGGCCGGGCCCCGTACCGGCCGAATCATGTGGGACCGGTTTCCAACCGGTCAAGCCGTAGCGTACGTCCCAGACGCACCACTCCGAGCCCGACATTTGAATAGTGCGTCGAGGGACGCACCCTACGCGGGTTCAGGGCGACGCCTCTGGCTCAGGCGTGCTCGGTCGCAGATCAACAGTGAATGAATCCTCATACGTCGCGCCGAAGCTGCCGGTCGCTGCATCAATAACCCAGCCTGGTACTGCACCAAACACAATGTTCCCCAAGAGAGCCCAAAGACTCACCCCATTCTTGACGACGAGCTGGGCCTCTTCGTACCCTTCCTTCCGGAGTGTTAAGACGTTCTTGAGCGGTCTACGCTTTATCGCAATGTCCGTTGGCGTAATCCCTCGCATAGCTCCCTCATACAATACCTCCGCTCCTGAAGGGGCCGACGTGATATGGATCTTCTGATCGTTGCCATGGACTATTGTCCCGCAGCCAAAAAACGTCGTAAGTAGGCTGACCAAGCCAACAACACAGATCACTTGCTTCATTGTTTTGCTCCTTGATTGTCGAATGTTGCTCTCAGTGCTCTAGGACGGGTACGGCCCCACGATTGGCTACGCCCCGATCGTCGCGCTGGCGGTTTCGCTCCAGGGCCCCTTTTCGCCGCCGGTGCTGACCCAGCGGAGCATGTAGTGGGCGGTCTGGCCGCCGTCGGCGCCGCTGAAGTTCGCTACGTACGGCGTGCGCGTGTCGACCGAGAGGAAGCTCAGCTCGCTCGGGTCGGTGGGCGGCGGGTCGCCGACCTTGACCCAGTTCTCGGCGCTCATCGCCCGGCGTGCGGGGCGAAAAAATCTCCGGCTGTGGCACGGATTCACCCACTGATCTTATTAACGCCATCCGAAGCCGAGGCGCTCGCGAAAATCCAGATTTGTTTCCGCGGCGCGGGCTCAAGCCCGGCGATGGGCTGAATTGGGCTTGGTTAGCCCGGACTATTCATACCGCAGAGAGCGCGGAGAGCGCAGAGTGTTGTTGAGACAGAAGTTGTGGCAGAATCCGAGTGCGTTTCGTTTTGACAGTGTGTATCACCTGTCCTTCTGCGTCGGCTTCGCTAACCTCTTTTCTATCACCTCTCTGCGATCTCTGCGTGCTCTGCGGTGAATTATCCGGGTTAGGCGCAGCCTGACGGTGAGACAGCCGCTCCGCGAGCCCCTGGCGCCGTCACACCGCGCCACGCGGCTCGGCGGGAGCCTCGCCCTCCCAGCACTGCTAACGGCTGATAGCTGACAGCTGATCGCTGACGGCTGACCCCCGCCCCCACAGCCAACTTGGCGCTCTTGGCGCCTTGGCGGTTACCCCCCTCCGCCGGCTTGGCGCTCTTGGCGTCTTGGCGGTTCACTCCGGCCTCGCCCGGCGTCTTCGTGTGCGATCCCGAGGATCAACGCCACGCCGACTCCCAGCACGGTCATGACCGTGTCTTCGCTCAACACGAATCCCACCTGCGCTGCATACGCAACCAG
>CAZDTB010000281.1:0-6440 GCA_964508075.1 uncultured Planctomycetales bacterium | reverse complement strand
GCGGCTATCCCCGCGAGACTGCCGAGCAAGAACCACCAGATATTGCCGTAGTAGGCACCTATCATGAGCACCACCGGCACGGAATGGTCATTCAGGGCGTGATTCAGGTTAAAGGTCAGGAGCGATACGGCGAGCAACACGGCGGCCAGCATGCACAGCGAGAGTCGTGACTCGATCGCATTCAACCAGCCCAGGCGGCGTAGGAGGATACCGAGCTGATAGAACATCAGGGCCATCGCAGCGGACGTGACGAGCCACCAGTGTCTACGATCGCCGAGCACGTTATGAATGGCTTCCGCGTAGTAGTCCATGAGGACAGCCAGTGTGCCAAAACAAAGGATAGAGACAGTAAGATAAACACTTCTTCGGAGCAGGCGGTGCAATACAAACTGGCAGATCTCGACGGTGAAAAGGCAGGTCAGGAACCAGGTCAGGGTGTTCCAGACCGGGCGGCCATAGACCAGAACCGAGAACATTTCATCGGCGCAATGACGTACGAGGGAGGCCCAGCCCAACCGCTCTATCCAGCCGGACGGACCGGCCAGGTATTCGCTCACGATCCAGATACCCATGCCCGCGAGGTTGAAGACCCAGACCGGCACGAGCCGTGTCAGTACCTGTCGCTTGAGAAACTTCTCGAAGCTCAGACCGCGATCCTTGTAGACGAAACCGACCAGAAGAAAGAAGAAAGGCATGTGAAAGGAGTAGATCCACTTCATCTGATCGGCCGCCGCGGGGACGCCCAGGCCGATGAAATGCTGGACGAAATGGCCATAAAAGACCAGTCCGATGCCAATAGCCTTGGCGGTGTCCACCCAGGGAATCCGCGAATCGATCTTCGGGCTCGAAGGAACACTGGTCATCTGGGATTTTCCAAGCAGGTCGGCAGCGCGCTTCGCCGCAGCCGGGGTCTGGCGCTGGCCGAACTCGTATATGGCATCTTAGGCAAACAGCCGGCCCGGCGCCAAGGTGCTGTGCGGGGGATAGATGTCAGAACGCGCAACAAGCCACCTACAGCAGAACCGCAGGCTTCAGTCGGCACGCAACCACCCGGACTCAGGCGCGTGGCGCTTCGGGTTCTGGCGGGCGGTCCAAAAGGGAGACTTGTCATCGATGTCGGTCCGGGAGAGCTCGACGAGGAACGGAGCCAGTCGGCTCACGATCACCTCCATCAGGCGATGCCCCTTGTCGGGCGTTGCGGCGTGCGGGTTGCCGACGCCAGCGTTCGTCGTGAGCTAATGCCAGGGGCAACGACGTTTCCGTCTCTCCGGCGTGACCGTCGGCTTCCTCAGAGGTTTTACTCTACACGTCCCGCACGATCCGATACGGGTCACAAATGAGCGCGACCTGATAGTGTCGGTCCCTGACTTGCGCGTGGTTCAGCTCGGCCAGTTTCCAGCGTCGCATTGGCATCTCTCCGTGATTACGGGGCGGAATCAAGCCGCCCGTGGTCAGTCTGCTCCGTCAAACAGTTGAAACTCCCAGATCGTGGGGCCTTCGGTTGCCTCCAGGATGCGCAGCCGCACGCGACGCGCTGTAACCCGCTTGAAACCCCTCAGATAGTCGCGTCCGACGGTGCCGCCGCGCAACGCGGTCTTCCATTCGCTGCCGACCTTGTATTCGAGCTCGAAGCGCCGGATGCGTTCGCCGAATTCGGTGGCTTCGTGGACGCGGACGCGGTTGAACGTTGTCGGCCGACCGAGGTCGACTTCGAGCCAGGCCTGTCGCGTGCCTCCATCGGTCGCCCAGCGGGTCTGGTCGTCGTCGTCGACCGCCTTGCCCGGGGCATACTCCGGCATGTTCCGAAACGTGTTCGATGCGGTGGCGGGCTTGCCGCAGGCGATCGAGCCCGTCGGGATGCGCCAGTCGATTGGCGGCAGCGTCTCGGCCGACTCATCGAGCTCCAGGACGACAATCGTGTCGATCTCATCTCGGTCCTCGGGGCGCACCCAGAGGCGCGTGCCCTCGCGCGTCGGCTCGAGTGTTGCCTGCCCGCCGGTCAGTACCGAATGTCCCGTGATCTCTCGCGGAGTCGCCGGCAGGAGCACGCCATCGTCGGGCCAGTTCAGGATGTGCACGTACACTTTGTTGCCTCTGCACGTGCTGGCGCCCGCTGATCCCGGTTTGAGCGGCCCGCCGCGTGTGCCGTAGATGCTCTCGCCGTATTTGTCGAGCCACTTGCCCATCTCGCGCAGGCGCTCGGCTTGCCGGGGCTCGATGCGGCCGTCGGGCATGGGGCCGACGTTGAAGAGGAAGTTGCCGTCGCCGCCGGCGGTTCGAACGAGCGTCTGGATGCATTCCTTAGTCGATTTCATCTCGTCGTTGGGTTTCCAAGCCCATTGACGGCAGATGGTCATACAGGTTTCCCAGGGCCGGTCGCGACTGAATGCTCCGATGCGCTGCTCGGGTGTGTCGTAGTCACCGGGATTGTCGGCGTTCTGTTTCGTCGTTCCGGCCGCCCCATGGCTGGCCTTGCTGACGCGGTTGTTGATGATCAGATCGGGCTGGATGTCTTTGAGAAACCGGTAAAGGTTGTTGCCATACTCGGGTGTCCAGGGGGGCTCCCACTGCCCGTCGAACCAGAGCACGCCGAGCGGGCCGTACCTCTCGAGTAGCTCGCGGAGTTGGCTCTTCAGGTGCTCGACGTAGCGCGGCATGTTCGGGTTGGGCTTCTCGCCCTTGCCGCCGGGGCTGTCGGTGGGATAGTCAGGATGGTGCCAGTCGCAAATCGAGTAGTACGTGCAGAACTTCAGGCCCTGTCTCCTGCACGCTGCGGAGAGCTCCGCCAGGACGTCGCGATGGAACGGCGTGGACATGATGTCGTAGTCGGTGTACGCGGAATCCCACAGACAGAACCCGTCGTGGTGTTTCGACGTAATGACGATGTATTTCATGCCCGCCGCCTTCGCGATGCGTACCCATTCGTCGGCGTCGAACTCGGTCGGGTTGAAGCTCCTGTACAGGTTGTCGTATTCCTCGGTCGGTACCTCTCTGCCGCGCGACCAGCCGATTTCGGTGCCCTTCAGGCTGACCGGTCCCCAGTGGATGAACACGCCGAAGCGCGCCTGGCGCCACCAGGCCAGGTGGTCGTCGCTTTGGGATCCGTCGGTTGCAGCGGCCGGCGTGGAGGCCGCGCCCAGGGTCACAATGCTCAGGACGCCTGCCGCAGCAGCAAACTGGAATCGTCTCGCGTTCATAGAGCGCCTGTCAAAACCGGGTGGCACGGGCGTCTCGCCCGTGTCGTCACCGGCGGGACGCCGGTGCCACCCTAGTGTACTGTCTCAGAAACAAGCAACCTTCTGTAGAGGTGGGGCGGGCGTCCCTGCCCGCCGTGACAGGCACGGAGGCCTGCCCCACCACGGTATCGTATTTGTGAGACACTACACTAGTTGTGTTAGATCCTTATAGTGAACACTCCGCATTGTACTGTCATGCGACTACGCGACCGATAGTCATGGCCGGCCGCTGCGCTCGTCTCTCGCTGCCGCGATCATTCCGACTGAAAACGCCGCACCACCCCTGTGCGCATCTGGCGAAGCCTGCTCTTCTGCGGGTCGATCGACTTGCCGCGATCGCCGGCGGTGGCGTGGAGCGAGTCGTAGGAGAACAAGGCGAAGTCGCCGCCCCAGTTGCGGCATTGCTGCAGTTGCCGGCCGAGTTGCTCTCGGGTCTCGTGTTTGTAGATGCCAAGGCCGGGGATAACGCGACCCCTGGGGGCCGACCGGCGGTACGCCTCGATGTAGCCTTCGAACCGGTCCAGCTCGATCGTGTAGGCCATTGGTATGACGGCGTCGACCATGCCCGTGCGCAGCCAGGCGATGCCGTCCTGGAGGTAATCGCGGTACCCGATTTGCGGGCTGGACCAGACGGCAGCGGTGAGTGTCGCGCCGGGCCGATGCTGCTCGACGGAGTCCTTGATCTGGCTGACGAGGCGTGTGAGTTGGCTGGCGCGCCACCGGTCCCAGGCCTGGAGGTCGTCATCTGGGTGCCGGCCGGTTTGTTCGCGATAGAACCTCAGCGTCGTCGGATCTCGCGGGTAAAGGCTGCGGGCGTTCTTCGTGGAATCCCAGGCGTAGCGAACGTAATCGAGCTGGATGCCATCCACGTCATAGTTCGTGACGATCTCCTCGATCACGCTTGCGACATGGCGGCGCACCTCGGGCAGGCACGGGTTCAGGATGACGTAGAATTTGCCGAGTGGCTGGCGCCGTCCCGCGGCGTCGTGCATGAACCAATCGGGATGCGTGTGCCAAAGCTGGCTCCGGATCGGCGGGGGCTGGGAGCCCTTCCAGCCCGGCATCACGTTGACCCAGGCTTCGATCCGTAGCCCGTGGCGGTGCGCCTCCTCGACGGCGATTTGCAGCGGGTCGAAGCCGGGATCGCGATAGGCGTACTCTGCCGACCACGGTTCGATTCTCGAAGGGTACAAGACGGTGCCGTCGCCGCGCACCTGCCAGAGCACGGTGTTCAAGCCCGCTCGGGCGCAGTTTCGCATGATTGTGCGGATGTCATCGGGGAAGCGGTAATGGAATCGCGCGACCCAGACAGCCTTGACCGGTGAAGGCATCGGCCGGGGTTGTGCGCGACCGGTGGGCCGTGGCAGGGTTGTCTTGCCGTCCGAATGACAGCCACCGAGCGGCATCGTGCCGATCAGCAAAGCGGCGCACAGAAGGCCGAAAAGCAAGAGACCGACTGCGCAATGATGTCGACGGCCCGTCGCTTCAGTCGTGTGGGACACGGATTTCGAATTGATGCGTGTCCCCCACGTACGAAGCCGTGGGCCACCGTGTGAATTGCGAGAGCTTGTGGTTCTATTTGGGGGCATCCGTTGCCGGGTTCTGCTTTAGGGGTATTGGAGACTCCGTCGTAACGAGCCGCCGACTTCAGTCTGCGCGGGGCCGCGCGGGTTGAAGCCCGCGGCTCTTTGGGTTTCGGTTAGCGTCTTTTGTTGTCTGCCTGGGATCGTACGATGTCCGCCTCCAACCCGATCCGCCCCGAGTCGTCGCCATCCCAGCGGTGACTCTTGATCGAGTCGACGACCATCGTGGCCAGGCGGATGGCGGCGACGCCGGCGTCAGCGCTGACCGGCGGCTGCTTCCTGTTCCGCACGCAGTCCAGGAAGGTTTCGAGCTCATCCTGGAGCGCGTCCTTGTCGTGAATGGTCAGTGGCTCGACGGTGACCATCTTGCCGAAGTCGAGGCCGGCCAGTTGCGAGAGGTCCTCGAGGTTGTGCTCGCGGGCGAGCTTGAGCACGTCGAGGTTCTTGTCGAGCGTGATCGCGATCCCGACCTTATTCTGGTAATCGAGCGAGACGTAGGCGTGCTCGCAGAACACCCGCAGCTTGCGCTCGGTCTTCAGCGCCAGCCGCGACGCCGTCAGGTTAGCCACTGCCCCGGCCCCGAAGCGGACCCGCGCGTTGGCGATGTCCTCGTGCTTGCTGAGCACATTCACGCCGACGGCGTCCACCTGCTGGATCTCCTCCCGCACCAGGTGCAGCAGGATGTCGATGTCGTGGATCATCATGTCGAACACGACGCCGACGTCCGCCGAGCGGAACGTAAACGGGCTGATGCGGTGAGTCTCGACGAACTTCGGCCGCACGCCGAGCCGATCGATCGCCCGCACTGCCGGGTTGAACCGCTCGGTGTGGCCGACTTGCACGATCGTGTTGTGCTTCTTGGCCAGGGCGGCGATTTGCTCGGCCTCCGCGAGCGTGGGTGCCAGCGGCTTCTCGACCAGTACCGCCACGCCACGCTCGATCAGCGGCTTGGCGATGGCCAGGTGGTATACGGTTGGGACGGCCACGCTCACCGCCGCCACGTCTCCCAGATCGGCCGTCAGCTCCGTGGCGTACTTGACCCCCAGTGGCTCAGCGAGCTCTCGGGCCCGTTCGAGGTTGGCATCCACAACGGCGATCAGGTTGGCCGAATCCATCTCGGCGTACTTGCGCACGTGATGCCGGCCCATGTGACCCGCGCCGATCACGGCGACAGGCAGCGCTTCCTTCATGCCTGAGGCTCCGTCTTCGATTTTTCGTAGAACGCGGCCCGATCTTCCGGCGTGTCGGTCCGGTCGTGCTCACGCACCCGGCCGAAGATGCCGAAGTCGAGCTTTCGCCGCAGGAAATCGACGAGATAGCGCACATGTTCGTCGTTGACCAGCCCGTCGTTCTCGATCTCGCGCAGGGCCTGCATGGTGCGGCCGGGGGAGTGCTCGCCACGGCGGGCGTAGAGCAGGCGCCAGGCGGTCTTTACGGCGGCGATCGATTCGTCGGGGATATGCCAGCGCCGCATGCCCTCGACGTTCGCCCCGCGGATCTGCTGGTCGTAGCCCTGGGCCTTCATATATGGCGGTACGTCGTGCGTGATGCGGGTCATCCCGCCGATGAACGCGTTGCGACCGACCGTGACGAAGTGGTGCATGGCACTGGCGCCGCCGAC